>CAZCTE010000189.1:0-3181 GCA_964501395.1 uncultured Atopobium sp. | reverse complement strand
GCCGACGTCGCGGAGAGGGTCTACACGCGCGACCTGTTCAGGAGGGACTAGGGGCTAGGGGTCAAACCCCTTTCTCCCAGCCGCTTCTGCGCGACTTCTTTCTCTGTGGGCGTCGCCCACGCTGAGCAGCCGCCTCAACGAGGGGCGGCTGTTTTCTTGGGTGCCGAGCGTCGTCTCTCCTCTTTGGACTGGGCAGATCCTGAGGTCCCATCAGGTGGATGTGAGCAGTGCCGCAGTGGCGGCGTATTGGCGCGCCGCCCATTCGGGCTGCCGGCCGCTCGGCCTGGCTGCTACTTGCCTGGGCCGCTCTCTGAAATACAAATCGTCGCACGAGAGGATCTCATGAGCATAGATGATGAGTACCGCCGCTGGCTGGATCGCTGCGGCGAGGGGGAGGTCGGCGGGCTCCGTGCGCTCGCTCACGATTGGGCGGAGCTCGAGGATGCGTTCGCGCGCGACCTGCGCTTTGGCACCGGCGGTCTGCGCGGGAAGGTCGGGATAGGTCCCAACCGGCTCAACGCTTGGACGGTGGGGAAGGCTACGCAGGGGCTCGCGGACTACCTGAACGGGCGGCTCGACGGCCCTACCGCCGTGATCGCGCGCGACAGCCGTAGGGGCGGCGGGGGGTTCGCGCGCCGTGCAGCCGAGGTCTTTGCGGCAAACGGCATCCGGGCGTTCGTCTTCGACGGCGTCGCCTCGACGCCGGAGCTCTCCTTTGCCGTCCGCGACCTTGGCTGCTCGGTCGGTGTGTGCGTCACGGCGTCGCACAACCCGGCGGAGTACAACGGATACAAGGTCTACGGGCAGGACGGCTGCCAGATCACGACCGGCGCGGCGCAGGAGATCCAGCAGGCGATCGACGCGGTGGACGTGTTCGACGGCATCCGCTCGCTCTCCTGGGACGAGGGCGTCGCGAGCGGCCTTATATTGGCCGCGGACGACGGCGTGAGGCAGCGCTACCTCGACGCGGTGGCCAACGGGCTCGAGGGCGTCGACTGCTCGGGCCTCTCCGTCGCGTACACGCCGCTCAACGGGACGGGCTTGGCGCCCGTGCGCGCCACGCTCGCCCGGACGGGGGTCGGCCGTGTCGAGGTGGTGCCCGAGCAGGCCGTCCCTGACGGGGGCTTCCCCACCTGTCCCAGGCCCAACCCGGAGGTGCCCGAGGCCATGCGCCTGGTGATTTCGCTCGCGCGGGAGCGCGGCTGCGACCTCGCCCTCGCCACCGACCCGGACGCGGACCGCGTGGGCGTGGCCGTCTCGCACGCCGGCGACTGGCGGCTCCTCACGGGCAACGAGGTAGGCGAGCTCCTCATGGACTGGCTGCTCGGCCGCATGGGGGCGGCGAGGGAGGACGTCGCGCGTCTCGTGTGCGCCACGACCGTCGTCTCAGCCCCGCGCGCGGACGCGATCGCGCGGCTGCATGGCTGCCAGCTCCGCCGGACGCTCACGGGCTTCAAGTTCATCGGCGAGCAGATGGGGGTTCTCGAGGCGGCCGGCGAGGAGGGCCGCTTCCTCTTTGGTCTCGAGGAGAGCTGCGGCTACCTCAGGGGGTCCCACGTGCGGGACAAGGACGGCGTCCAGGCGCTCGCTCTCGTGTGCGAGATGGCCGCCGACTACGGGGCACGGGGCATGGACCTCGTAGACGCCCTTGACGACCTGGGGCGGCGCGTGGGGTTCCAGGCGGGGCGGCAGGTGGTGCGCGCCTTCGAGGGCGCTGACGGGTCCGCGCGCATGGCCGCCCTCATGGGCTCGCTGCGCGAGGAGCCGCCCGCCGCGCTCGGGGGTCTTCTCGTCGAGGGGGCCGTCGACTACGCTCAGGGCGCTCCCATGCCCGTCGTGAACCCGCTGCCCGGGGAGCCGGCGCAGCTCTTGCCGCCCACGGACATGGTAGAGTGGCGACTTAGCGGAGACGCGCGTGTGCTCGTGCGGCCGTCGGGCACCGAGCCCAAGCTCAAGGCCTACTGCTTTGCGGGTGGCACATCGGACGCAGGGGCCCGCGCGGCGGCCGACGTGCTCGCAGACGCCGTAGAGGGGCTTCTGGGTGCGCGCGAGGCTACGCTGTGATCCTGTCCGTTGGTCTCGGGTGCTGCCATGGCTGCAGATTGTGGCACAGGTCTTGGCCGTGGGCCACGCGTCCCTCGTAGTGGGCTTCAATCCCCGGCCCGTGAGGAGGTTTCTTTCCGCATGCGCGGGTTGATTCGAGTCGCCTTTGCCTTCTGCTTGGCCGGTGCCGTGGCCACCTTCGCGGCGATTTTCGTGCTGACCGAGCAGACGCCGGAGGAGACGACCGCGCTCTCGAGTGCTGTCGAGGCGAGTCTTGTCTCCACGCCGGCTGTCGGGGAGGGCGACGCGGCTTCCGGCTCGACCGGGCGGGCGGCGGGCGTCGCGGGCGCCCTGCTTTCGATTGCGGATGTCCGCGCCTGGGCGCACGTCCCGGAGTTCTTCCTGCTTGGGCTCTTCCTGTTCGGCGCGGCGGCGCTGTGGCCGGGCGCCGCGCCGGTGGGCCGCCGGCCTCCCGGCGCCCGGGCCCGCTACGGGGTCGCGCTTCTCTCCTGCATGGGCTGCTCCCTCTTCGACCAGGTCCACAAGGCGTTCGTGCCGGGGAGGGAGTTCGACGCGCGGGACCTGCCGTTCGACGCGCTCGGGTACCTCCTGGCGCTGGCCTTGGTCCTCGCCGCCTCCGCGGTCGCGCGCTCCGTGGGGCGGCGGAGGGCGCGTTCCATGAGCCCCGATGGGTAGCCTTCGGGCGTTTCCTTGCATTACGTGCGTTTTTGCTGTCCTGCTGCCGCAGGCATGGCGTCTCTTCACCTACCTGCTGTCCGTCATCGAGGAGGTGCAGGTGCATGGGAGCCTTGTTGCGCACCCATGAGGGTACGCCACGGTTCCCTGGGGGCTCCGCGGAACCCATGAGGGTAGAGGAGTCACGCTGTGGCCGTCCTTCTCGTCAGCGCGTTGACTGACTGCCATACCGGTCTGATATGGAGCTAAGAGCCGAAGTCCAGATATGCCCCTTCATAGGACTTGCCGTGCGTTCAGAAAAGAGGCGCAGGACGTCGTTGGGGTAGAGACGTGGCTTCGGCTGCCAATCTGGGCGACTGGCCACTATCCCTCTCGGGTGCAAGCCTCGATGTCCATTCCCTGCTAACACGGTGCTCGAGGTCTGGGCTGCGTACACCTGATT
>CAZCTE010000188.1:0-3196 GCA_964501395.1 uncultured Atopobium sp. | reverse complement strand
TCGCCCGCGCCGACGAACTAGCGCGCGAACCTCGCCATGACGCCCACCAGGCGGTGCGGCTGGTAGGGCTCCTCGAGATAAGCGATGTCATCCTCGCTCAGAACAAGGTCCAAGGCTCCCACGACGTCCGCGATCCTTCCCGACTTGGTGGCACCGACGACAGGCGAGGTGGTCTTGCTCAGCTCCCATGCCAGCGCGATCGTGGTCATGGATACGCCGTATCGTTGCGACAGCTCGTGCGCCCGGCGGATGATCGGCTCGTCCATCTCCAGGGTGGAACCGTACTTCGAGACGCCGATGTGGTCAATCCGCCCTCTGAGGCTGTCCTCCTGATGTTCGGGCAGGCGGGTAAGCCGACCGCCGGCAAGCGACGAGTAGGGCGTGAGCGCCACGTCGTGGGACGTGCAGTAGGGGTTCATCTCACGCTCCTCCTCGCGATGGATGAGGTTGTAGTGGCCCTGCACCGAGTCGATGCGATGCAGTCCGCGCGCCTCAGCGCGGGCGTTATGCTCGGCCAACTGCCATGCAAAGAGGTTCGACGCACCCAGCGCCCGCACCTTGCCCTCATCCACCAGCGCGCTCATCGTCTCCAGAACCTCGTTCATGTTGCAGTCGGTGCCCCAGTAATGACAGATGTAGAGGTCGACGTAGTCCTCCTCGAGGCGTGAGAGCGAGCTCTCCAGACAGTGGCGCACCCATGCGCCGTCGGTGAAGCCCTGCTTGCGCGTGTCGGCGCTCGGCGGAGGAAACTTCGTGGCAATCTGCACCTTATCGCGGTTAGCGCACGCGCGCAGCGCCCGTCCCAGGTACCCCTCACTCGTGCCGCCATTGTAGGAGTACGCCGTGTCGAAGAAGGTAATGCCCGCCTCCACCGCCTCGCCGACGATCGCGCGGGAGGTGTCATAATCGACCGTCCAGGGATGCTGCTCGTTGGGCGTCCCAAACCCCATCGCTCCCAGGCAAATGCGCGAGACGACCACGTCCGATGCTCCGAGCTTCGTGTACTCCATATTCGCTCCTTCCGTCGGCCTTGCTGTCATTCTAGCAAAGGTGCAGCCCGTAGCCTTCCCGCCGAACCGGGGGCAACGGGCAGAAGGACCGCATCTCGCCATAGGATTGCCTCGGCAGCCCTTCTCGCAGGTGAAGAGCCGGAGTCGCCTCTCGCGCAACAGGTGCGGAATGTCCGACCCTCAAACAATCCGCTATTGCTGCTGACCCAATCGAACCGTCAGGTTATGAACGGACGAGATGGTAATCTGCCACAAGCCGCAAGCGTCCGTTTTGCTTACCCTTATTCAACAGGGCGAATCTGGGCGTAGCCGTTCCACGCGAACAAGGCCTTCTCGCCCTCGTTCCCACAAACCTGCTCCACGTCGCAGATATAGAGGTAATGATCGCCACCTCATGGTGCTCTTTCAGGTCGCAGACGATGGCGACGCGGCTGTGGGCGAGAATCTTGATGGGGCTGCCCTCCACCTCGGCAAGCTCGATACCGAATTTCGCGGCCTTATCCGTGGTGAACCCCGTGGTGCTGGCGCAGCCGAGGACGACGTCCGCGATCTCCGCGCCGGGGACGGCCAGGATGGCCTCCTTGTCATCCCACGCCATCCCGCCGCTGTAGGAGGTCTTCGCCATCGTGCAGGCGACCATGCCGGAGCTGTAGGAGAGATAGGTCCACCAGGACATCGTGGCCAGGTTCGTGGAGCCGTCCGGCTCCCGGGTTCAGACCATCGTCGCCGGGTTGGGTGAGGTCAGCTGGGACGCCTTCGGCAAAGAAATCTTCTCCATTGCAGCCAATTCCCTTCCTGGTGTGACAGAGTCGTGTATAAGACGCGCATCCTTTTCGACCTGCTACTTATGCAGCCGCATTTCCATCATCCTGCACTCGTCGTGTGGTCGGATTGGCTCTGTCCGCCTTGACTTATATATCAGGAGCAAAATGTGGAACAAGCACGCACATTTAAGCGTGATACTGACATGAGGGTTATGCACTTACTTTTAGGATAGCTTTGTTGAAGGCAATAAGCCCTTTTAGTGGAGATAGCCGACCTCTCCATAGGCGTCCCTATCGCGGGACAGGGCGTTATCAGGGCAAGTGTATTCGTTAGAAGAACGTTAGGAATCGTTCGATGAGAAAGATCAAGCCTCGCACGGCTCAAATATCCGCAGCCATAAAACAAAACTGTCCGTTGCCGCCTTCTTGACCCCTGAGTCGATGTGCGCCGCTGTGACCAGCATCGCCATCGTACGTTCCCTTCAGCCTTAGTCTTCGAATTACATTGAAGTTACCAATACAAGATTGGCTCAGATGCCAAGTATCTGCTTCTTCTTTGCCACGTACTCCTGCTCGGTGAGGATACCCTCATCAAGCAGGGCTTTGTATCTCCTCAGCTCCTCGACGGGATCGACCAAATCCCTGGTCGCCACCTCTCTGAAACGCGCGCCTTCGGTTGGCAGGCACTCGCCTTCCTGCTTCTCCGCGTCTATAGCTTGCAGCTTAGAAATGATGTCCTGAGCCGCATCCATCGCGCTTCTGTACACGATGCTCTCCGTCTTGGTCCCTGAGGTGATGAGCGGGAGGTAGAACGACGGGTTAGCCTTATCCCTCAGCGTCAGCTTGAGCTTTAGCGAATTACAAACGTTATTCGACTTGCGCTTGCCCGTGATGCCACCCACGACAGCACCGGCAGGACCGAAGAGGGCGCCTCCCACCACGGCCCTCCCAAGGCCTCCCTTGCTCTGAGATTCCCCGTCTTCAAGGAGGTCGTAGCCTACGATATCGTCATAGCGCAGCAGCGTGTAACCTTTGAATAGCATGCGGCCCTTATAACTTCCGACCGCTGTGAACCCGGGGTTGCGCGTAATCATCAGCGTCCGATGCCCGTCGTCAAAGAACGCATATCCGCCGACGCTGTACGTCGGTTCGAATGACTCCCACATCCCTATCAGCGACCAAAGCCTGCCCGCCGCTTCATCGATCTCGCTTAGCGGGGTCGCCGCAAATATAGCCCCTACATCCTGGTAGGTAATACCCTCGCTGAGTGCATGGCTTACACCGTATTGCTCTGCGCAATCAAGACAGATGCAGCCGTCCTTGATCGTCAGCCGCTTCGAGAGTGCGCCTATCTTTTTCTCGCATATGAGGCAATTCTTCGCCATGCGGCCTCCTTGCGTTCCAGCTTTCGAGCTACATTGT
>CAZCTE010000187.1:0-3252 GCA_964501395.1 uncultured Atopobium sp. | reverse complement strand
ATCGAAGAAGAAGATGGGTGGGGATAGCGGCCGCGCTGCTCGTCGCGTTCTGCGCGCTGTTTGCCGCCTGGGGCGTTGCCACGCCGGTGTCCGCGGAGGAGCTGGCCACGACCGAGAGCGCGTCCAGCGATGCGGACGTCGAAATCGAGCGCGTGTCGCTCAACATCGGCTCGGACGAGACCGAGCGCAACCTCAGCTGGCAGATGACCTCCGATGCCGAGGCGTACGCGCAGATCGTGGTGGCCCCCGAGGACTGGGAGGAGGGGGACGCGTTCCCCGCGGATGACGCCCAGACCGTGACCGCAACCTGCAAGGGCGCCTACCCCGACGAGGAGTACCGCGCGGGCTGGTACACGTTCCAGGCAACGCTGAGCGACCTGTCGTCCTCCACCACCTATCTCTATCGCGTGGGCAACGACGAATGCTGGTCGGACACCTATCAGTTCACCACCGGCTCGCTGGGCGACGGCGAGAGCTTCAGCTTCTTTGTCGCGGGCGACCCGCAGATTGGCGCGGGGTCGATCGACACCGACACCGAGGGATGGGTCAACACGCTTCAGACGGCGCTTGCGGCCTTCTCCGACACCGACTTCATGATCAGCCTGGGCGACCAGATCAACACGTCCGACGCCACCACGACCGAGGCCGAGTACGACGGCTTCTTCGCGTCCGAGGAGCTCACGAGCCTGGCGCTTGCCACCAACGTGGGCAACCACGAGGCGTACTCGGGCATCGCGCACTACAGCTACAACTACAACATGCCCAACACCACCGAGTACGGTGAGGTGGAGAGCACGGGGGACGCCTCGGGCGACTACTGGTACGTCTACAACGGCGTGCTGTTCATGTCGCTGAACTCCAACGACACCAACACCGCCGAGCACAAGGCCTTCCTGGAGGAGGCCATCGCGGCGAACCCGGACGTCACCTGGAAGATCGTGACCTTCCACCACTCCATCTACTCCACGGCGAGCCACACGGACGATGAGGACATCCTGCAGCGCAGAAGCGAGCTGCCGCAGATTTTCTCGGACCTGGGCATCGACGTGGTGCTGATGGGTCACGACCACGTGTACACCCGCAGCTATCTCATGGACGGGACCACGCCGGTCACCGGCCTCGAGGGTGACGAGACGGGCGTGTACGCCAATCCCGAGGACGGCCAGGTGCTCTATGTGACCTGCAACTCGGCGTCGGGGTCCAAGTACTACGCGATCAAGGACCAGTACGAGTACCCCTTTGCCGCGGTGATGGACCAGAGCCAGCGCGAGACGCTGACCCGCGTCGAGGTGAGCGCCAATGAGATTACCATCAGCACCTACTTCACCGATGACGACCAGATCACCGAGGACGACCTGCTCGACCAGGTGACCATCCGGCGAACCGACGACGCTGATACCGACACCGGCTCCGACGCCGAGGGCAGCTGCCCCTCCGAGGCCTTCTCCGACCTGGACACCACGGCCTGGTACCACGAGGCGGTCGACTGGGCGCTCGAGACGGGCGCCATGAACGGCTACGCGGACGGCAGCGGCACCTTTGGCCCGGCCGACACGCTCACGCGCGAGCAGGCCGCCATGGTGATGTGGAACCTGCTGGCCAACGGGGACGAGTCGGCCGCCGCCACCTCGATTCCCGACGTCGTGCAGGGCGAGTGGTACGCCACGGCCGTCAACTGGGTGGTTGAGCAGGGCATCATCAAGGGCTACTCGGACGGCGCCTCCTTCGGCGTGGGCGACGCCCTCACGCGCGAGCAGTTCGCCCTCATCATCGCCCGCGTGGCGGGCGCGGACCTCGAGAGCGTGGACGTCTCGGCGCTCGACGGCCTCGCCGGCGCCGACGAGGTCTCCGACTGGGCGCTCAAGGCCGTCGCCTGGGCCGTGGACGCCGGCGTCATCAGCGGCGAGGTGCTCGAGGACGGCACCCGCTACCTGGCGCCGACCCGCGAGATCACCCGCGCCGAGATGGCCGAGATGCTGATGAACGCCGTGGAGGCGGGCGTGCTCGACCTCTAGGCGCCTGCCTGGGAACGAGCTAGCCCCCTCACGGACCGAGAAGACCGAGGAGTATCCCCCCATATGAAGAACCGGCACCTGCCTGCTCGTGCGGACGCTGTGGTGCTTGCGGCCATTGCGCTGGTCGTTGGCCTCGTGCTCGTCTGGTATCGGGCCCATCCGATCGACTACACCTCGCTTGACACTACGGGCGTGAGCTACGTGCGCGGCACGGTGACCGAGGTGGTCGACGAGGACGTGCAGGCGACCTCCTACGACGCAGGCAGGTGCTGGGGTTCTCAGGTGCTTCTCGTCCGCCTTCTCGACGGATCTCTGGCGGGCGAGGAGGTCGAGATCACGAACACCCTGAGCGACACGCACCAGATCCAGTGCGCCGAGGGCACCTCCGTCATTGTGCGCGTGGAGAGCGACGAGGGCCTCGACCCCTATTTCAGCATCTACAACTACGACCGCGGCCTCGGCCTTGCCGGACTGATCGCCGTGTTCGTGGTGCTGATGGTGCTGGTTGGGGGCATCAAGGGGCTGAAGAGCCTGGTGGGGGTGGCCTTCGCCCTCTTCCTGGTGGTGTGCTTCGCGCTTCCGGCCTTCTACCACGGCTACCCGGTCATCCCCGTCACCCTGGCGGTGGTGTTTGCCATCACCGTGAGCTCCATGGTGCTGCTGAACGGGGCGAGCGACAAGACCGGCGTGGCCATTGCGGCGACCATGTGCGGCGTGCTCGTTGCGGCGGTGTGCTACGCGCTCTTCTCCCATGTGCTCCAGGTGAGCGGATACAACCTGGACGAGGCCGAGGAGCTCATCTTCATTCGCCAGCGCTCCGGCCTCTCGATCGGGACGCTCCTGTTCACCTGCGTTCTCATCGCCTCGCTGGGGGCGGTGCTCGACATGACCATGTCGGTGGTCACGGCGCTCTTTGAGATGAAGTCCGTCCATCCCGCCGCCACGGGGCGCGAGCTCTTCCGCTCCGGGATCGGCATGGGGCAGGACATGGTGGGCACCATGAGCCAGACGCTCATCCTGGCGTTCGCGGGGTCCGCCATCCCCTCGCTGCTGTCGCTGTTCACCTACGGGACGCAGGCCTTGCAGCTGCTGAACTCGGACTACCTCACCGTCGAGATCGTGCAGAGCCTCATCGGAAGCCTGGCCGTGATCCTCGCCGTGCCCCTCTCCTCGCTGTTCTGCGCGCTGGTTCTGAGACGGCGCGATGCGGCGAAGTCGCGGTAGGGACGCGCGGAGG
>CAZCTE010000186.1:0-3255 GCA_964501395.1 uncultured Atopobium sp. | reverse complement strand
GGTTGGCTGCGTTATCGCAGGTCAGAGCCTTGTCGAGCAGAGGGGTCGGGCTGATCAGAGCGCATGACCTCCGCGTTAGAGCGCACACCCTTACAGGGAGAGCGCATACCATCGGTTGAGCCGGGCCGCGGGGGCGCAGCAGGTCGGCTAGGGGGTGTCGCGAGGGGGACTGCGAGGTGGAGTGAGGAAACGGCAGAGGAGAAGGGGCGCCGGGGACCGAGAAGCGCCGGGACGCGCCGAGACGCGCGCCGGGAAGCACCCCACCGCCTGCGACCGGTCCTGCGCCCACCCGGCTCGCCAGGACGCTAGAATCGAAGGCGTGCGCGGCGTGAGGGCCGCTGCGGGCCCGCGGGCCGGCATCGGCGCACAGGCCGCGCGCAGCGCGAAGGTGCGTGGCGAGAAGGTCGGCAGCCGCGTGGCGAGAAGGCCAGCGGCGGCAGCGCGCCGCCAGAGGCAACACGCCGCCGGCAACCCGCGCGCCGCCGGCAGCGCGCACGCCAACGAGGGGGTGTCCGTGAAGGTTCTCATAGTTCCCAACTACTCCCGCGCCGACGCCCTAGAGGGCGCCCGCGCGCTGGAGGCGCGGCTGGACTCCCAAGGCGTGGACGTGCGGTGGGCCCACGACAAGAAGCTCTTCCCTGACGTCGAGGACTCCGCGGACGGCTGTGACCTCGTGGTCTCGCTCGGCGGCGACGGCACGCTGCTGCGCGCCGCCAAGATCGTGGGCTACGCGGGCGTGCCCATCGTGGGAATCTCCTACGGCCACCTCGGATTTCTCACCACGGCCGGGCCCGAGGACCTGCTCGTCACCGTGGAGGACGCCCTGGCGGGCGAGCTGCACGTCTCGCGTCGCGCCACGCTCGACGTGGCCTGCGAGTACGTGGACGAGGAGGGCGCCACGCACGTCCGGCGGGCCTTTGCCCTCAACGACTTCACGGTCTCGCGCGGGGTCGGCGGCAACATGATCGAGTTCGACGTCTCGGTCTCCGGCCGCCACATCGACCGCCTGCGCGGGGACGGCTTCGTGGTCTCCACCGCCACGGGCTCCACGGCCTATGCGCTCGCCGCGGGTGGGCCCATCGTCACACCCGAGTTCACCGGCATGGTGTGCGTGCCCGTGGCCCCGCACACCCTCATGGCGCGCGCCTTCCTCACCTCGCCCTCCGACATCGTGGAGATAGCCATGAGCCCGCAGCGGCCCGTCCAGCGGCTCTTCTTCGCGGACGGCCAGCCCATCCCGCACGAGGAGGGCTGGCACGGCGTGCGCGCCCGCGTGAGCCGGGGCGCCGGGGACGTGGTGCTCCTGGACAGGGGCAGGCAGAGCTTCTACGACTCCGTCTCGCGCGTCTTCTACGGGCAGGTGGGCAAGTAGTGACGGGACGCCTCGGGCGCCGCGGCCCCGCTGGCGAGAAGAACGGGCAGGCACAGGGATGATAGACGAGCTGCACGTGCGCGACGTGGCCCTCATCCGCGACGCGACCATCGAGCCGGCGGCGGGCCTCACGGTGCTCACGGGCGAGACGGGCGCGGGCAAGACGGCGCTGCTCTCCTCGATCAAGCTCCTCGTGGGGGAGCGCTCGGACGCGGGCATGGTCCGCGAGGGCTCGCCCTCCCTGGAGGTGGAGGGCCGGCTGTTCCTGCGCGGGGACGACGAGGACGGCACGGTCGTGCGGCGGCGCGTGGGCTCAGACGGACGCGGTCGCGTGGAGATAAACGGGCATATGGCGAGCGTCCGCGAGCTGGCGCAGCGCGTGGGCTCCACGGTGGACCTCTGCGGCCAGCACGAGCACCAGCGCCTGCTCTCCGTGAAGACGCACGTGGACCTGCTCGACGCCTGGGCAGGCCCCGCCGCGCGAGAGGCGCTTAAGGCCTACCAGGAGGCGCTCGACGCCGCCGAGGAGGCGGCCGCGGAGCTCGAGCGCGTACGCGAGATGGGGCGCGCCACCGGCGAGAAGCTCGACGAGGCCGCCTTCGTGCTGCGGCGCATCGACGAGGTGGACCCGCGCGAGGGCGAGCTCGAGGAGCTCGAGGAGAGGCTCCCGCGCGTGGAGCACGGCGAGGCCCTCATGCAGGCCGCGGCCGGCGCCCGCGAGCTGCTCTCCGGTGACGGCGGGGCCTGCGACGAGCTCGGTGACGCCGCGCGTGTCCTCGAGGGCGCCGCGCGCTACGACGCCAGGCTCGGCGAGTGGGCGCGCGCCCTGGAGAGCGCCCTCATCGACGTGGAGGACGTGGCCTCCGAGCTGCGCTCCTACGCGGACGAGATCGACTTTGACCCCGAGGAGCTCGAGCGCCTGCAGGAGCGGGCGGCCAAGCTCCAGGGCCTCATGCGCGCCTACGGCCCCGGCATGGCCGACGTGCTCGAGCGGCGCGAGCGCGCCCGCGAGGTCGTGGAGGCGGCGGGGGACGGCGGCGAGCGCGAGCGCCTGGCCGCCGAGGAGCTCGAGCGCAGGGAGGCCGCGCTCGCCATGGCGGCCGACGCCCTTGACGCCGTGCGCGCCGAGGCCGCGCCGCGCCTGGCCGCCGCGGTCTCCGAGCAGATGGCCTTCCTCCAGATGGGGACGGCGGAGCTCGAGGTGTCCCAGGAGCGCCTGCCGCGCGCCGAGTGGGGCCGCCGCGGCCCCTCGCGCGTGGAGCTCCTCTACCGCCCGGCGGCGGGGCTCACGGCGCGGCCGCTGCGCAGGATTGCCTCGGGCGGCGAGGTGAGCCGCGTGATGCTGGCCTGCAAGGTGGTTCTCGGCGAGGCGGACGACTGCGAGACGCTCGTCTTCGACGAGGTGGACGCCGGCGTGGGCGGGGCCACGGCGGTGGCGCTCGCGAGCGTGCTGGCGCGTCTCGCCAAGACCCACCAGGTGATCGTGGTCACGCACCTCGCACAGGTGGCCGTGGCCGCCGAGCGGCACTACCTCGTGCGCAAGACCGAGGGCGACGCCCCCGAGACCACCCTCGAGGAGATCTCTGGCGATGCGCGCGTGGCCGAGGTGGCCCGCATGCTCTCGGGCGACACCGGCTCGGCGAGCCTCGACCTCGCGCGCGAGATGCTCGCGGAGCGGGCGCGCGGGGACTGACGGGGGAGCCGGCACGTAGCGATTCTGGGCGCTCGTTTCCGTGCTCGCAGCAGACCCCTGGTCGGGTGCACAACACTGCGACCCTTGTGTTGTGCACTCTCGCGTTCGGCATTTCGGCCTGTTGTGCACCCATTTCGCGCCAAATCGCAGGTTGTGCACCCGACCCCGAGTGCACAACGCGAGCGCGCAA
>CAZCTE010000185.1:1331-3256 GCA_964501395.1 uncultured Atopobium sp. | reverse complement strand
CACGCCCGTGCCGCCGCAGGTGGGGCAGGCCCCGCCGCTATTGAAGGCCAGGTCCTCGGCGCCTGGGCCCATGAACTCGACGCCGCAGACGGGGCAACGCGTGGCCCTCCCCAGCGCAACGTCCGTGGAGGGCGGCACGCGGTGCCCGTTGGGGCATACGTGCGACCCCAGGCGCGAGAACATAAGCCGCAGGTAGTTGAGGAGCTCGGTGGAGGTGCCAAAGGTCGAGTGCACGCCCGGCACGGCGGGGCGCTGCCGCAGGGCGAGCGCCGCCGGGACGTGCAGGACCTCGTCGACGGTGGCGCGCCCGGTCTGCGAGATGCGGCGGCGCGTGTAGGTGGAGAGGGCGTCCAAGTAGCGCCGGGAGCCCTCCGCGTAGAGCGTGCCCAGGGCCAGCGAGCTCTTGCCGGAGCCGGAGACGCCCGCGATCCCCACGAGCTGGTTGAGGGGGATGTCCACGTCCACGTTCCTGAGGTTGTGGACGCGGGCGCCCCGCACCTCTATGTGGTCCGGGGCCTGGCTGCGGGACGTACCGTGGCCCGGCGCCGCCCCGCAGGCCGCCTCCTGGCTAGGCGCTTCTCCGCAGCCCGATACCTCCCGGGGCGCGCCGGGCATGCTAGACCAGCTTGCCCTTGCAGTGGTCCACCATGTGCTGGATCATCTGGGCGGTCCAGCCGGTGTAGTCGCGCCGGCGGGTCTTGAGCTGGCCATCCACCAGGTCGTCGAAGGACACCTTGATTTTGTTGAAGCGGGTGACCTTGGAGGGCTCCTCGTGCGTGAGGCAGCTCTCCTCCACCTTGGCGCCGTTGAGCCCCATGAGGATCTTGGGGTTGTACATGACGTGGATCTTGTCGTCCTTCTCGTCCTGGAAGGCGATGATGGCCTTGGTCACGCCGATCTGGTTCGCGGCCAGGCACACCGCGTCGTCGATGGAGGCGAGCGTGTCCACGAGGTCGGCCGCCACGGGGGCGTCCTCCGCGGTCGCGGGCTCGCAGGGGGTGGAGAGGATGGCGTCGTCGTGCACCAGGTCCTTGATCATGGGGTTCCCTTCGAACTGGGGTATGCTGCACAGCAGATTATAGCGAGGACGCAGGGAGGGGCCGCGGCCGTGTTCAACGTCGTGCTCGTGGCGCCGGAGATCCCGGCCAACACGGGAAACATCGGGAGGACCTGCGTGGTCACGGGCTCACGCCTGCACCTGGTGGAGCCGCTGGGCTTCTCGCTGGACGAGCGGGCGCTGCGCCGCGCGGGGCTGGGCTACTGGGAGAGCCTGGACGTGACCGTGCACAGGAGCTGGGAGGCCTTCCTCGAGAGCGCGGGACCGGACGCCCGCCTCCACCTGCTCACCAAGAAGGCACGGCGCACCTACGCCGAGGCGCACTACGAGAACGGCGACTACCTCGTCTTTGGCTGCGAGAGCGTGGGCCTGCCCGAGGAGCTGCTCGCCGCGGCGCCCCAGCTCTGCGAGCGCATCCCCATGCTGCCGGACGCCCGCTCCCTGGAGAACGCGGACGCCTGGGCCGGCCCCGACGAGGGGCATGCGCCGGACCACGCGGCCCTTCTCTCCCAGGACGCGTGCGGCAACTTCGTCAACCCGGAGGACTACCGCATCAGCGCCCTCAACCTCTCCAACGCGGCCGCCGTGGTACTCTACGAGGCCCTCCGCCAGACGGGCTTTGCGGGGATGGAGTAGCGAGAAGGGCGGGGCATAATGCCAGCGCGGCCGTGATGGGCCCGCGCGCACGCACCCCAAGAACGTCCGCGCGCTACCCGCCCCAGCGCGCTCTCGTGCCGCCCGCCGCCCCGGGCGCACCGTTCGCGCATAGACCCTCAAACCAGCCGCGTTTCTCGGCCCCCGCGACCTCGCCTGACAGCCCCGTGTACGCCGGCCGTCAGACAGCGCCGTCCCCGAGCTTGGTAGCCTC
>CAZCTE010000185.1:0-1231 GCA_964501395.1 uncultured Atopobium sp. | reverse complement strand
GTTTGAACTACAGACAAAATCGTTTAGATGGCTCACGGGGCATTTCCCGGGCTCAAATTGATGCTTTCCTGAATAGAACAAGTAGTTTCCCAACAGCCCCGGTCACGTCGGCTACACCCCAGCACCTAACCCCACGTCCTTCTCGCCACCCCGCCCCGCAACAGGGCAGAAACCCGCGTCGCATATAATGGGCGCCACGCCAGCCCGCGCGAGAAAGGCCCCGCCGTGGACATCACCCCGCAGGAAGTAGCCGAGACCCTCTCGATGGTCTCCGAGCAGAACCTCGACCTCCGCACCATCACGATGGGCATCTCGCTCGCCGGCTGCGCGGACGAGGACATGGGCCGCATGTGCGACAAGGTCTACGACCGCATCACCCGCACGGCGGAGGGCCTGGTCCAGACCGCGGACGACCTCCAGGCGGAGTACGGCATCCCCATCGCCAACAAGCGCGTCTCGGTGACGCCGGTCGCGCAGGTCGCCGCGGGCTGCCCGGACGAGGACCTCTCCCCGCTCGCGCACGCCATGGACCGCGCCGCGGAGACCCTGGGCATCGACTTCATGGGCGGCTTCTCCGCCCTCGTGCAGAAGGGCATGGGCGCCACCGACCGCAAGCTCATAGCCAGTATCCCCGAGGCCCTGGCCACCACGGACCGCGTGTGCTCCTCGCTCAACGTGGCCTCCACGCGCGCCGGCATCAACATGGACGCCGTCCTGCTCTCCGCCGAGACCATCATCGAATGCGCGCGCCGCACGGTTGACGTGGACTGCTACGGTGCCGCAAAGTTCGTCGTCTTTGCCAACATGGTCGAGGACTCCCCGTTCATGGCGGGCGCCGTGCACGGCTCCGGCGAGGCTGACGCGGTCATCAACGTGGGCGTCTCCGGACCCGGCGTCATGGCCGCCGCGCTCGAGCAGCTGCCCGAGTCCGCGAGCCTCATGGACGTGGCCGAGAAGATCAAGCAGACCGCCTTCAAGATCACCCGCGCCGGCGAGCTCATGAGCCGCGAGGCGAGCCGCCGCCTGGGCGTGGAGAAGGGCATCGTGGACCTCTCGCTCGCGCCGACCCCGGCCGCCGGGGACTCCGTGGCCAAGATCCTGGAGATCATCGGCGTGGGCGAGTGCGGCGGGCCCGGGACCACCTGCGCCCTCGCGCTCCTCAACGACGCCGTCAAAAAGGGCGGCGTCATGGCCAGCTCGAGCGTGGGCGGCCTCTCGGGCGCGTTCATCC
>CAZCTE010000184.1:1251-3260 GCA_964501395.1 uncultured Atopobium sp. | reverse complement strand
CGTCGCGGGTGGTGGTCCCCCAGCCGGAGGACTTCTCGTCTCGGTGCGCGCCCTGCTAGAATCGAGAGGATGCCGAGACGATGGGAGGAGCGCGTGCAGTCACAGGGCCGGGGATACGTGGTTCACGAGGGGTGCGACCACCTCTTCTTCGTGGGCTTCCTCGGTGCGGGCAAGTCGACGCTGGCCCGCAACCTGGGCTCCCTCTTCCACCGTCCGCATGTTGACACCGACCGGCTCGTGGAGCGGGCCCTCGGGCAGAGCGTGGCGCAGATCTTCTCGGCCAAGGGCGAGCCCGCCTTCCGCGACGCCGAGACGTACGAGCTGCGCAAGCTGGCGGGTCGGAAGTCGCTCCTCGTGAGCTGCGGGGGCGGCATCGTCGAGCGCCCGGAGAACTGCGCCCTCATGCACAAGATGGGCGTCGTGGTCTTCCTCGACGGGGACCTCGAGGACTCCCTGCGCCAGATTCGCTGCCCGGAGCGCCGGCCCGACCTGGGCTCAGCCGAGCACGCGGCCGAGGTGTACCGCCGCCGCCGGCCGCTCTACGAGGACGCGGCGGACCTCGCCATCGACATCAGGAACAAGACGTTCGAGCAGGTGGCCAGCGAGGCCGGACAGCTGCTCTGGGAAAGGGGGCTCTTGTGAGCGAGACCCACGAGGAGGTCACGGAGGTCGCGGAGACTGTCGGGCCTAAGCCTGAGGTCGAGGAGAAGGCTGTCGAGGTTGCGACTGCGGCCGCGGAGGAGGCCGAGGAGACCGCCGAGGTCGCACCCGCAGAGGTGGGGGAGGCCGCAGTGGCCGAACCCGCAGATATGGAAGACGCAGTCGAGAAGGACGCGCCTGAAGCCGCGGAGACTGCAGACGCCGACACCGGCGAAGACTCTGACACAGACGCCACCGCCGACTTCCCCCGCCAGCGGCAGTGGGTCGCCCTGCGCGGCGGCTCGCTCGACGTGCGCGGCGGCAAGGGCCTCTGCGGCAGCTTTGCCCACGACCTGCGCAGCGCCATAGGCCGGCCGCACGACTGCGCCCTGCTGAGCGAGCCCGGCACGCCCGCCGAGCTCGTCGAGGCCGTGCACCGGGACTTCTCCGACCAGGGCTTCGAGGTGCACGCCTTTGAGATGCCCGCGGGCGGTTGCGACCTCGCGCGTGTGGATCGCCTCGACCAGATCCTCGCCGAGTCCGGGATCACCTCGGATGACGCCGTGGCGGTGATCGGCGGCTACGAGACCCTGTCGGTGGCGTCCTTCGCATGCTCCACCTGGTACGGCGGCGTCTCGCTCGTCGAGGTCCCGCTCGACGCCCCCACGGCCATCGTCGCCGCGCCGAGCCCCCGTGCCCTCGACCTCGCGGGCCTGCCCCGCGCGATCCACCAGGAGGGCTCGGCGCGCTTCTCGATCGTGGACCTCGACCTCTACGACACAAACCCGCGTTCGGAGGGCATGCTCCACGCCTTCGCGCTCATGGTGGCCGCGGCCATGTGCGACAGCAACAAGGTCTTCGAGCGCCTCTGGGACGTGACGGACGACCTCGCCTCCGGGGACGAGGAGGCCATCCTCATGGCCATCCTCGCCGCCGTGAAGAGCCGCGGCAAGGTCATGGCGTCCACCTCGGCCTCCACGCGCCAGTCCATCGCCTACGGCACCGAGCTCGCCTCCGCGCTTGCGCGTCTCGTGGGGCCCGAGGTCCCGGCCTCGGCGCTTCTCGCCGACGGCATGCGCTTCTCGGCGCGCCTGGCCGTGGCCGCCGAGAACCTCTCCGTTGACGACATGTTCGCCCAGGACGAGCTGCTCGAGCGTCTGGGCGTGGGCACCGTCGAGGCCGAGGTTGACCCCGACGAGCTCCTGCGCGAGCTCAAGGAGGAGCGCTACCGCCGCAGCCGCCGCTTCATGCTCGCGCTGCCGCGCTCGCTCGGGCGCGTGCGCCTCTCCCTCGTGGACGACGCGCTCCTGAGGGAGCACGTCGCCGCCTGGTGCGCCTCGCGGTAGCGAGAAGCGCCCCTCGCGCGGCCG
>CAZCTE010000184.1:0-1151 GCA_964501395.1 uncultured Atopobium sp. | reverse complement strand
CCTCTCGCCGAGAAAGGAACGACATGGCAGACAGCACGGCGTGCGCGGGCCGCGTGGAGCGGCTGCGCGCCCTCATGGCGGACCGCGGCTACGACGCGGTGATCCTGCGCAACAACCCCGACCTGCGCTGGCTCACCGGCGCCGAGCGCACCTTCGACTTTGAGACGGCGCACACCGCCGTGGTGACGCGGGACGGTCTCTGGCTCCACACGGACTCGCGCTACTACAACACCTTCATCGAGCGTCTCGGCGCGGACTGCCCCTGGAAGATCGACATGGAGATCGTCGACCCCGCCCGCTGGGCGGCAGAGCGCGTCCGCGAGGCGCATGCCCGCGTGGTCGCGGTGGAGGACACCTGCACGCTCTCCTTCTTCGACGACTTCACGGCCGCCTGCGCCGCGGCGTCCATCGCCTGCCTCACCCCGCGCCTGCACGGCGACATCTGCGACCTGCGCAGCGTGAAGGACGCCGAGGAGATCGAGCTCATGCGCCGCGCGCAGGAGGTCACCGACGCCGCCTTCGACCACATCTGCGGCTTCATCCGCGCCGGCCAGACCGAGCAGGAGATCCGCGTGGAGCTCGAGAACTACATGCTCAGCCACGGCGCGGACGAGCTCTCCTTTGGCACCATCATCGCGGCCGGCCCCAACGGCGCCAACCCCCACGCGCAGCCGGGGCCCTACGTGGTCCAGGAGGGGGACCTCATCGTCATGGACTACGGCGCGGGCTACCACGACTACCACTCCGACATGACGCGCACCGTCTGCGTGGGCGAGCCGAGCGCCGAGCAGCGCGAGGTCTACGACGTGGTGCGGCGCGCGCACGAGGCCTGCGCGGCGGCCGTGCGCCCCGGCGTCGTGGGGCGCGACATCCACCAGATCGCCGTGGACGTGATCTCCGAGGCGGGCTACGGGGACTACTTCAAGCACGGCCTCGGCCACGGCGTGGGGCTCGAGATCCACGAGCGCCCCAACTTCAACCGCAGCTGGGACCGCCCCGTGCCGGCCGGCGCCGTGGTCACCGTGGAGCCGGGCATCTACCTGCCGGGCAAGTTCGGCATCCGCCTGGAGGACTTTGGCGTGGTGACCGAGGAGGGCTACGAGCCCTTCACCCGCTCGACCCACGACCTCGTGGTGGTGGGGGAGTAGCGG
>CAZCTE010000183.1:0-3268 GCA_964501395.1 uncultured Atopobium sp. | reverse complement strand
CTGCACCCCGCTGACGCTCGAATCGCCAACGGCGGTGAACTGCAGGTAGAGGGCAAGGTAGATAAGCAGGACAACGACCCCCACCGCCAGGAGGAGGGAGAGCGCGACAACGAGGGAGCGCCGCAGCCCCATCCTCCCCTCCCCGGCAAGCCTCCGGGACTCGTTGGAGAACGCGACCAGCAGAAGCATCACCGTCGGCCACGTCGCGGAGGCGAAGGAGGCGTAATTGGTCTGGGTTCTCAGGAGAAACGCATCCGTCTTGAGAATCCCCCTGAACACGGCGCCCAGAAATTCAAGCGGGCGGGCCAGCACGTAGGCGACCTGGGCCTCCGGGTCGACGTCGCCCGACCACATGAGCCCCGTGTTGATGTCGCTGACGCCGAGATACCACGCAAGGAAGGCTCCGAGCGACGTGAAGCCCACGACCCCGATGCGCACAAGGTTGCGCGGGGTGCGCCAGACGCGGCTCATGGCGGGGAGGGCCAGGAGCAGGAGCCCGAGGGCCGCGTACGTGGTCTTGCAGAGACACAGGCAGAAGAGCGACGCCCAGAGGACCGCCCACTCACGTCCCCCCGCCCGCTCCAGGAGCAGCATCCTCAGCAGGCAGCAGACGTAGAGCGACGCGCACACGAACGTCATGAGGTCAGCCGTGACCATGGAGTTGACCATGAGGCCGGTGGGGAGAAGCGCCACCACGGCAAAGAGCTGCTGCCCCACGGGCAGCAGCCTAAGACAGGCCCAGACGGCAACGGCCATCGTCAGCACGCCCGCGAGGCGCATGGCGAGAACCACGGCCACGGGACTCGAGGTCACGCACATGGCAACCAGGAAGGCAAGGACATACGGAGCGTAGCTCACCGGCGAGTTGACGGCGGTGTTGGAGAAGATCCAGGTGACCGTCCCCTCACCCATCTCGCCGTCGGTGGAGAGCCGCACGTCCTCCCACGAGGGAAACGTGAAGCCCATGGGCTCGGACGTCTCAAAGAGATCGAAGTAGACCGTGTTGCCCTGCGCGAGAAGCTCGTAGAGGGCGGCATCCGTCTCGCCCCCGTAGGCGACGTAGTCCTCCGAGGCCGCACCGACGAGGGTCGTGTCAATGTCGTCCGTGTCCACGGCCTGGGGCAGCAGCTGGCCCTCCGCAATCTGCTCGACGCGGGCAACGTGCATGGGCTCGTCGAGGCCCGCGCCCACCGGAACGCAGACGGCGCAGACAACGCCCACCACGAGCACGAGCGCAGCGACAAAGAGCGCGAAGCAGGCGCGGGGCGCCGACGGACGGGTGCCTCCCGACCTCCGCGACAGATCCGACGCTTCCGTGATTGCGACAGCTGGCATGCATCCTCCTCAGCGGACTTTCAGGCTCCCAAGTCTAGCAGAGACCTGTGAGGGGGATGAGAGGTGACGGAACGTGGTCCGGCCGGAGCAGGCGCACGGCGCAGCGGCCGGGCGCAGACGACCCGGCCAAAACGCCGGGGCCGCTACCAGCGCGCGGCGCTGACACTGGCAGCCGCAGCGGGCGTCCCTACGCGGATGCCTCCGCCTTCAGCTGCTCAAGGTACTCGGCGAGCTGCTCCTCCCAGTCGCGGGGGGTGAAGCCCGTGGCCTCGAGCTTGGCCAGGTCGAGCGCGGAGTGCTCCGGCCGCGGGGCGATGGGCCCCGTGGCGCTCGCGTAGTACTCGGCGGTGCTCACGGGCACGACCTTATCGCCGTTGCCGTTGGCCGCCTCGAAGGTGGCCCGGGCGATGTCCGCCCAGCTGCGCACGGCGCCCGAGCCCGTCATGTCGTAGAGCCCATAGGGCGCGCCAACGTCGAGCAGGTGGAAGATCGCGGCGGCCATCTGGTCGGTGAAGGTGAGGCGGCCCTCCTGGTCGTCCACCACGGTGACGCGCTCCAGCTCGCCGGCCGCCACGCGGCCGGAGAGACCCCACATCGTGCGGACGAAGTTCCTGCCGTCGCCGATGACCCAGCTCGAGCGCAGGATGTAGTGCGCGGGGCAGCCCATGACGGCCAGGTCGCCCGCCGCCTTGGACTGGCCGTAGACCGAGACCGGGCTCAGGGGCTCCGCCTCGTCGTGCAGCTCGCGCGTGCCGTCGAAGACGTAGTCCGACGAGACGTGCACGAGCGTGACCCCGTGTGCCGCGCAGGTGCGCGCGAGCAGGCTCGGCCCCGTGGCGTTGGCGCTCCAGCAGGTCACGCGCCCCTCGGGCGTCTCCGCGGCGTCCACCGCGGTGAAGGCGCCGCAATTGATGACGGTGCCGTAGGCGTCCCAGTCCACGCAGGCGTAGGCCTCCGGGTCGCCCATGTCAAAGGTGTCGATGTCGCAGAAGTCAAAGTCGTCGACCTCGCCGCGCCGCTCGGCGAGCGCCCGCACGGCGCGCCCGAGCTGCCCGCGGCAGCCGGTGACGAGGGTCCTCGTGCCGCCCATGCGCGCTCGCCTCCCCTACTGGCCCTGCGCCGCGTACCTGGCCTCGGTGGCCCCCTTGGCGGGGCGCCACCAGGCCTCGTTCTCGCGGTACCACGCGATGGTCTCGGCGAGGCCCGACTCGAAGTCGGTGTGCCGCGGCTCCCAGCCGAGCTCGCGGCGGAGCTTGGTGGGGTCTATGGCGTAGCGCCGGTCGTGGCCGGGGCGGTCGCGCACCCAGTCGAAGTCGTCCTCGTCGCGGCCCATGAGGCGCAGGATCGCGCGCATGACCGCGAGGTTGTCCCGCTCGCCGTCCGCGCCGATGAGGTAGGTCTCGCCGACGCGCCCGCGCGTGAGGATCTCCCACACGGCCGAGGAGTGGTCCTCGGTGTGGATCCAGTCGCGCACGTTCCTGCCGTCGCCGTAGAGGCGGGGCCGCACGCCGTCGACGATATTAGTGATCTGGCGCGGGATGAACTTCTCCACGTGCTGGTAGGGCCCGTAGTTGTTGGAGCAGTTGGAGATCGTGGCGCGCAGGCCGTAGGTCCTGGCCCACGCGCGGACGAGCAGGTCCGATGAGGCCTTGGTGGAGCTGTAGGGCGAGGAGGGGCGGTAGGGCGTCTCCTCGGTGAAGCGCGCCGGGTCGTCCAGGGCGAGGTCGCCGTAGACCTCGTCGGTGGAGACGTGGTGGTAGCGCACGTCATACTTGCGGCAGGCCTCGAGCAGGCGGTAGGTGCCCACCACGTTGGTCTGCACGAAGGGCTCGGGGTCGGCGATGGAGTTGTCGTTGTGGGACTCCGCCGCGTAGTGCACGATCGCGTCGTGGCCGGGGACCACGCGGTCGAGGAGCTCGGCGTCGCAGATGTC
>CAZCTE010000182.1:0-3272 GCA_964501395.1 uncultured Atopobium sp. | reverse complement strand
GACTTGGACATGCGGCTGCCGTCCTTGGCCAGGATGGTGGCGTAGATGTAGACGTCGTGGAACGGCACCTCGCCGGTGAAGTAGAGCGAGCTCATGATCATGCGCGCCACCCAGAGGGCGATGATGTCGCGCGCGGTCACGAGGACCTTGGTGGGGTGGTGGCCCTCCATCTGCTCGGGGTGGTCGGGCCAGCCCTGCGTGGCGAAGGTCCAGAGCTGCGAGGAGAACCAGGTGTCGAGCACGTCCTCGTCCTGGCGCACGCGGGTCGACCCGCAGTGCGGGCAGACCTCGACGTCGTCCATCGAGGCGTCCTCCCAGCCGCACTCGTCGCAGTAGAAGACCGGGATGCGGTGGCCCCACCACAGCTGGCGCGATATGCACCAGTCCTTGAGGTTGTCCATCCAGGTGAGGTAGGTCTGGGTCCAGCGCTCGGGGTGGAAGCTCACCGCGCCGGAGGTGACGGCCTCGGTGGCCGGACCCTTGAGCTTGTCCACGGCAACGAACCACTGCTCGGAGAGCCAGGGCTCGAGCGCGGTGTCGCAGCGGTAGCAGTGCATGACGGAGTGGTCGAGCTCCTCGACCCTCTCGAGAAGCCCGTGCTCGTCGAACCAGGCGACCACGGCCTCGCGGCACTCCTCGCGCGTCATGCCCGAGAACTCGCCGTAGCCGGGCACCACCACGGCGTGCTCGTCGAAGATGTTGATCTGCTCGAGGTCGTGGGCCTGGCCCATCGCGTAGTCGTTGGGGTCGTGGGCGGGCGTCACCTTGACGAAGCCCGTGCCAAAGCCCGCGTCAACGTGCCAGTCCGAGAAGATCGGGATCTCGCGGTCCACGATGGGCAGCATGACCTTGGCGCCCACGAGCTTGGCCTTCTCGGGGTCCTGCGGGGAGACGGCCACGCCGGTGTCGCCGAGCATGGTCTCGGGGCGCGTGGTGGCCACGGTCACGTGGTCGATGCCGTCCACGGGCTCCACGAGCGGGTAGCGCAGGTACCAGAGGTGGCCCTTCTCGTCCTGGTACTCGGCCTCGTCGTCGGAGATGGCGGTGCAGCAGGTGGGGCACCAGTTGACGATGCGCTTGCCGCGGTAGATGAGGCCGTCGTGGTACCAGTCGCAGAAGACCTTGCGCACGGCGCGCGAGAACTCCGGGCTCATGGTGAACTTCTCGTCCGAGAAGTCGATCGAGCAGCCCATGCGCTTGATCTGCGAGACGATGGTGCCGCCGTACTCGCGCGTCCAGTCCCAGCAGGCGTCGAGGAAGGCGTCGCGGCCCATGTCAAGGCGCGAGGCGCCCTCGTCCTTGAGCTTCTTGTCCACCTTGGTCTGCGTGGCGATGCCGGCGTGGTCCGTGCCCAGGATCCAGCGCGTGGAGCGGCCGCGCATGCGGCTGTAGCGCACGTAGGCGTCCTGGATGGTGTCGTCCATGGCGTGGCCCATGTGCAGGATGCCCGTGACGTTGGGCGGCGGGATGACGACGGTGCAGTCCCCCACTCCCTTGGAGCGCTGGTAGCAGCCGGCGTCGATCCACCTCTGGATGAGCTCGGGCTCTGCGGTTGCGGGGTCGTAGGTCTTGGGCATCTCTTCCACGGCGTGTCCTCTCGCGGTGCGCGTTCATACCAGCTCTACAGAATAGCACGGGCGCGGAGCTGGCCGCGCGCGGGGTCGCGGGGCTGCGGTGCGCCCGCCAGGCGTGCCTACGCTGGCGCGGCCCGCCCCCAACGCGTGCGCGGCCACGGGCCGGCCCCTACGCGAACGTGGCAACAGGCCCGGCCCCCAACTCGAGCCGCACCGCCGCGGGGCCGCTATACTCACGGGCGAGAGGAGGGCACATGGAGGCTTCCGAACTCGAGCTCTTTGACGCGCACCTGCACCTGGGCTGGTTCGCCGACCCCGTGACCGTGGCGCGCGAGGCGCAGGCGCGCGGCCTCGGCATGCTCGCCGTCACGGTGACGCCTGAGGAGTACCGGCGTCTCGAGCCCATTCTCACGGGCGAGCAGAACGTTGCGCTCGCGGCGGGACTCCACCCGTGGTGGGTCCGCGGGGGGCGGGACGTCCGTGACGCCCACGACAGCCATGACGCCCACGGCACGGACGACCTGGCTGCCCTTCTCGAGGACCTGCGCTGGGTGGGCGAGATCGGGCTCGACGCCTCGCCGCGGCGCGCCGGAACCTGGGACGCGCAGCTCGCGGCCTTCGAGGCAATCTGCGCCGCCTGCGCCCGCACGAGCGAGCCCGCCGCGCCCAAGGTCCTCTCGATCCACGCCGTGCGCTGCGCCGGCGCCGTCCTCGACGTGCTCGAGCGCACGGGCGCAGCCGACGCCTGCCGCTGCGTGCTGCACTGGTTCTCGGGGAGCTCGGACGAGCTCTGGCGCGCGATGCGCCTGGGCTGCCGCGTCTCCCTGGGCGAGCGGGCCCTCGCCACAAGGAGGGGCCGCGAGTACGCCCGCGTGCTGCCCGAGGAGCGCCTCCTCCTGGAGACCGACCTCCCCGCCTCCGAGGGCGCGCCCGGGAGTGTCGACGAGGTGATTTCCTCGCTGGAGCGAGCGGCGCAGGCCGTTGCCGAGGCACGCGGCGAGGACCCCGAGGACGTGCGCCGCCTCACGACCCGCAACGCCCTCGAGCTTCTCGCCTAGGCGAGCGTACGACCGAACGCCTCGGCCCGGGCTCATTCATCGAGTGTACGGCGAACGTACGATTTCCGCAGTTAGGTGTTCACAATCCGTCATCCGGCATACCCGGCTTGCGTACACCCAATCTCGGAAATCGTACATTGGACGGGCTTTCCCGTCGGGTGTGCGCATCTCGAGATTGAGTGTACGATTTTTGAAATCGGATGTACTCAATCCACAATCCGGTGTACTCAGGTTGCGTACACTCAACGCGGTTTCTTGTCGAATGTACGATTTCAGAAATCGAGTGTACGCAGCTCGGACCGAGAAGGCCGTCGAGTGTACGCGTATGCGCCCAATCCCGGTCGAGTGTACGCGGGGTCGAGTACACTCGATTGCGTCCCTCATCGAGTGTACGAATTCTGAAATCGTATGTACGATTCTCGGAATCGAATGTACGCATTCCGGGGGCGTGCGCGCTCAGGGGGTTGGGGCGCTCACGCCGCAACGAGCCCCCGCAGGCGTAACCTGCGAGGGCTTGCGCGTGCATGCAAGTACGGAGGCGAAAGGGCCCCGGAGGCGCGGCGTCAACAGAGACGGTGCACCGAGGGGGCGCGGCGCCAACGACAGAGACGCGCCGGCGCCGGCGCCGCCCCTACGCCGC
>CAZCTE010000181.1:0-3279 GCA_964501395.1 uncultured Atopobium sp. | reverse complement strand
CGGGGCGATCGGTGATGGGCGAGACGCGCATGGCTGGCGAGACGCGCCTGGCGGGCGCGGAGAACGCCCCCATCTCGGTCACGCAGGCCGTGTCTCTTGCCAAGGACGCGGTGTCGCAGTGGCCCGCGCTCGTGGTGACGGGCGAGGTCTCGGGCTTTCGCGGCCCCAACGCGCGTTCCGGCCACTGCTACTTCGACGTCAAGGACGACGCTTCCTCCATGAGCGTCATCGTGTGGCGGGGGACGGCCCAGAAGCTTGGCTTCCAGCTGCGTGACGGTCTCTCGGTCCAGCTCACGGGGCGCTTCGACGTCTACAAGGGCTCGGGCCGGCTCTCGTTCATCGCCAGCAAGGTCGAGGCGGCCGGTGAGGGCCTGCTCCGTCAGAAGGTGGCGGAGCTCGCCAAGAGGCTCGAGCGCGAGGGGCTCATGGACCCCGCGCGCAAGCGCCGCGTGCCCGCGTTCTGCTCGCGCGTCTGCGTGGTCACGTCGCTTTCCGGCAGCGTCATCGAGGACGTCAAGCGCACGCTCGCGCGTCGCAACCGGCTCGTGGAGGTTGACGTCGTGGGCTGCGCGGTCCAGGGGCCGGCCGCGCCCGCAACCATCGTGCGCGCCCTCGGCGTGGCGGCGGCGTCCCGGCCCGACGCGATCCTCCTCGTGCGCGGGGGCGGCTCCTTCGAGGACCTCATGTGCTTCAACGACGAGGGCGTGGCCCGCGCCATAGCCGCCTGCCCGGTGCCCGTGGTAACCGGCGTCGGCCACGAGCCGGACACCACGATCGCCGACATGGTGGCAGACCGCCGCGCCTCCACGCCCACCGCTGCGGCCGAGTCCGTGGCGCCCGCCTTCGACGAGGTCGAGCGGCAGATGATCCAGCGGCAGGTCCGCCTGGGCCGCGCGATGGGGTCCGCGCTCGAGGTGAGGTCCCAGCGCGTGGAGTCGCTCGCCCGGCTCATGGTCAACACCGCGGAGGCCGACCTCTCGAGAAGGCGCGTGGCACTCGACGCCCTCGGCGCAAGGCGCTGCCTCACGGACCCGCTCGCCACGTTCGGGGCCCGCGCGGCGGACCTCGCGCAGACCGAGCAGCGCCTGCAGGACGCCCTGCCTCGCGCCCTCGCGCGGCAGCGGGAGGGGTGCGAGCGGTCGGCGGAACGCCTCCGCGCGGTGGCGGGCCAGCTGCTGCGGTCCGGCGAGGCCTCCCTTGCCCGCCTGGCCGCATCGCTCGAGGCCCTCTCGCCGCTCTCCGTCCTCGCGCGCGGCTACGCCATCGCTCGTGACGGCGAGGGCCACGTTGTCAAGAACGCGCAGGACCTCGCGGTCGGCGACGAGCTGAGCGTCCTTCTCGGCTCGGGCTCCGTGGGGGCGCGGGTCACGTCAGTTGGTGAGGGGCCCGCGGACGCGGGCGCCCCGGTTGGAAGGGAGCGGACGTCACATGTCTGAGCAGAGCCATCGTCCCATCGATGAGATGACGTTCAAGGAGGCCTCCGTCGAGCTCGAGCAGATCGTGCGCTCGCTCGAGTCCGGCGACCTGGAGCTCGAGGAGTCGCTCGAGCGCTACGGCCGCGGCGTCGAGCTTCTCACGAGCCTCCGCGCGCGCCTCTCCGAGGCCGAGCAGAAGGTCCGCGTGCTCGTGGACGCCACGGACGAGGGGGCCGCGACCACCGACACCTCGTCGGCGCCCAGCGTGGCCTACATCGACGAGTAGGGGGCAGGGCGTCTTTGCGTCTCGCGCGCCGTCTGGTACGTGCCGGACGGCGCGCGTATGGCTCGCGGCACGGCGGGCAGCCCGTCTGCCCCGCGCCCGCGGGGCTACAATGGGCCCACGTCACCCGCGCGAGATAGGAGCCCCCATGTCCGACTGCCTCTTCTGCAAGATCGCCAACGGCGAGATCCCGAGCGACTTCCTCTACGAGGACGAGCGGGTCGTCGCCTTCCGCGACCTCAACCCCCAGGCGCCCGTGCACGTGCTCGTGGTCCCCAAGGGGCACCACGAGAACTTCGTCGACGACGTCCCGGCCGAGACGCTTCTCTCCATGGAGCGCGCCGTCAAGGCCGTTGCCGAGGCCTGCGGCGTGGACGAGTCCGGCTTCCGCTGCATCATGAACACCGGTGCCGCCGCGGGTCAGACCGTGATGCACCTCCATATGCACGTGCTCGGCGGCCGTGACCTCGGCGAGGGGCTTCTCCCTGCGTAGCGCGCCGTGCGCCTTGAGGGCGCCCTGGCTTTGAGGGTATGCGCCCTGTCGCAGAGGGTATGCGCTCCGGCTTGAAGGGTATGCGCCCTGCCGCGAGCTTGCCGTGCCGCATCGCATTGCGTTCGCGCAGGTCAGAGGCTTGCGAGAGGAACGTCAGGGTCGAAGGCGCAGCCTGGGAGGGCGCATGCCCTCACTTTTGGAGCGCATACCCTCAAGATGAGAGCGCATACCCCATCTGCCGCCCCGTCCCGCGCCCGTCCGTGCCGTGCATCGGAAAAGAATTGTTACGCCGCCCGCCGTCCCAGCGCACGACGGGCGTATGATGGAAAGCGATACTGAACAGCTGTGGGGGCATCCCCTCGAGAGGAGAGTCATGAACGTCCTTGTCATTAACGCAGGCAGCTCGTCGCTCAAGTACCAGCTCCTTGACGTCGACACGCGCGAGGTCTATGCGAAGGGCAACTGCGAGCGTATCGGCATCGACGGCTCCTTCGTCGGCCACGAGGAGCTGGGCGGCGAGAAGCAGAAGCTCGAGGTCGCGCTCCCGGACCACAAGACCGCCATCCAGTACGTCTTTGACATCCTCAAGGGCGTGGACAAGCCCATCGGCGGCATCGGCCACCGCGTGGTCCAGGGCGGCTGGTACTTCCCCGAGTCCGCCGTGGTGACCGACGAGACCCTCGCCCAGGTCCGCGAGGTCGCGCCGCTCGCGCCGCTCCACAACTACGCCGAGGCCGACGTCGTTGAGATCTGCCGCGAGATGTTCCCGGAGATCGGCAACGTCATCGTCCCCGACACCGCCTTCCACTACAACATGCCCGAGCGCGCCTGGCGCTACGCCCTCCCGCGCGACGTCGTGGACGCGTACCACGTGCGCAAGTACGGCGCGCACGGCACCAGCCACCGCTACATCTGGCGCACCGCCAAGGAGCTCCTGGGTGACGCCTGCCACAAGCTCGTGAGCTGCCACCTCGGCTCCGGCGCGTCCCTCTGCGCCATCCAGGACGGCCAGTGCATGGACACCACGATGGGCCTCACCCCGCTCGACGGCCTCATCATGGGCACCCGCTGCGGCACGCTCGACCCGG
>CAZCTE010000180.1:0-3286 GCA_964501395.1 uncultured Atopobium sp. | reverse complement strand
CCGAGGCGCGCTACGCTGGGGCCCTGGGGGCCGCGCTCGCGGCGCTCGAGCTGGAGTAGGGGAGGGCGGGGTTCTCGGCGGCCCGCACGGAGGTCTCGACCGCGCGGCCGCCGCCCGTGCCCCGAGTCGCCTGCACGCCGCTCGCCTCGCCCGCGGGCGAGGCAACAACGGGGACGCGCTTCTCGGCGCGCCCCCAACTAACACGAGGCCCCCACGGGCCGGACAGGAGGAAGACATGGCAGAGGCAACGCTCACGATCGACGCACGCGGCGAGGCGTGCCCCATCCCGGTGGTCCGCACGCTCAAGGCGCTCGCCACGCTCGGCGGGCCGGGCACGGTGGAGACGCTCGTGGACAACGAGATCGCCGTGCAGAACCTCACGCGCATGGGCGAGGGCAAGGGCTGCGCCGTGAGCACCGAGAAGACCGGCGAGAAGGAGTGGCGCGTGACCGTGACCACGTCCGTGGCCATCTCGTCCGACGCGCAGGCCGACCCCGGCGCCTGCGAGGTGCCCGACACGGGCGCCCCCGCCCCCGCGGCCCCGCGCAAGGTTGTGGTGGCCATCACGGCCGAGACCATGGGCACGGGCGACGATGCGCTGGGCAGGAAGCTTATGGCCAGCTTCGTCTACTCGCTCACGCAGCTCGACCAGCTGCCGGCAACCATCCTCTTCTACAACGGCGGCGCGCACCTCACCTGCGAGGGCTCGCCCGTCCTCGACGACCTGCGGGGCCTCGCCGAGTCCGGCGTGGAGGTGCTCACCTGCGGCACCTGCCTCAACTTCTACGGCATCGCTGACACGCTTGCCGTGGGCGAGGTCACCAACATGTACGTGATCGCCCAGAGGCTCACCGAGGCGAGCCTCGTGCTGAGGCCCTAGGGCAGGGCCCCGTGGTGGCGCGCGTGCGGGTGCCGTCGCTCGTGGTGACCTTTCCCACCACCACGGCGGCTCTGTCCTGCGAGGAGTGCTGCGAGCGCCGCGGCCTTCCCGGGCGCATGATTCCCGTGCCCGGGGAGGTCTCCGCGGGCTGCGGCCTTGCGTGGAAGGCGGCGCCGGAGGACCGAGACGCGCTTGCGTCCGCGCTCGAGGAGGACGGCGTGCCCGTGGAGGGCATGACGGAGGTGGAGCTTCTGGAGTTTCGTCCGTAGCGTGGGGCGAGAAGCGCGGGGTTGGCGGACCGCCGCTTCTCGCGGGAGCGGCCCGACGTGCAATTCGGTACCGCCCCTCCACGAGAAGCGGTGCTTCTCCTCAGTAGGCTTTCTCGCCCAGAAGCCCCAGCCCCGAATCTCCCAGAAATAGGACAAGAAATAGGACACCTGTCTCAATTAAATAGGACATGTCCTATTTCTGTCCTATTCTTTGTCCTATTTCGGCGTGAGCTTTGCGTGTTCGTCGGAGAGCGCAATCGCCCACGCTTACGAATTTGGGCGCAAAGGGTAGGTGACGCCTCCCATTAGGGCGGGAATTCGTAAGTGGCGGCGGAAAGCGGTGTTGGCGCCGAGGGTATGCGCTTTCCAGCGAAGGGTATGCGCTCCAACCGTACCCACTTTCAGCCCCGACGCTCTTCTCGCAAGCCCCTTAGCTGGGCAAACACAACACGATGCGGCGCATCGAGCTTACGGGCGAGCGCATACCCTTACTTAGTGAGCGCATACCCTACAGCTGAGAGCGCATACCCTGCGTGGGCTCCTGCCTCACGCCTTCCGCTACAATGCCGGCGCTCTTCTCGCCCTCAGCCGCGTCCCCGCCCGTCAACCCTTCTATATCGGGTCGCTCGCGCGGCTCCGACCTTCTCGACATAGTCCTCGCGCTGGAGCTTCTGGAGCAGCCGCTCCGCCGTCCTCTGGCTGAGCGACGGGAGGGCGTCGAGAATCTCGCGCTTGCTCGCCGATCCTACCAGGCTGTCGAAGAACTTCCTCAGCGCCTCCTCGCCGGAGGCCCCCGACGCGACCGCCTGCATGCGCCGGTCCAGCTCCGCGTAGCAGGCGCCAACCACCCCGAGCATGTAGGTGACGAAGGGCGCGTAGTCGGCATCGCCCCGCGCCCAGCCGGCCGAGCTCGCCCGGAGCGCGTCGTAGTAGGTCTCCTTGCTGCGCTCGATCTCGGCCTCCACGGACACGTACTTGCCCACGTCATAGCCGTTCTTGTAGAGCAGCAGGAGCGTGAGGAGCCTGCTCATCCTGCCGTTGCCGTCGTTGAAGGGATGGATGCTCACGAAGTCGAACACGAACACCAGGCTCGTGAGCAGCGGGTCGTAGAGCCCCCGCTCGACCTGTTCGCGGTACTGCTCGCAGATGGCCTCGACTGCGGCGGGCGTCGCCACGGCGGGCGTGGGCACGGCGGGCGTGGGCACGAACCTGGTGACGAGCTCGCCGGAGGGGAGGCGCTCGGCGATGCGGTTGTCCGTGTCCTTCCAGCGCCCCGCGAAGGAGACGTCGAGGTAGCGGTATAGGTCACGATGCAGCTGCAGGATCACGTTGGGGGTCACGGGGATGTCGTCGTGGCTCGTGTGGATGAGGTCGAGCACGTAGCGGTAGCCCGCAATCTCGCGCTCGTCCCGGTTTCGCGGCTCGGTGCGCTGGTCCACGAGCTCGCGCAGCCGGTCGAGTTCCTCGGGATACAGGGTCGCGTAGAGGTCCTGGCGATCCCGCCGCTTACGCACTATTGGAGGCGCCGGTGCTTTGAATCCTGGCGACCTCGCGCAGCCGGTCGAGTTCCTCGGGGTGCAGGGTCGCGTAGAGGTCCTGGCGGCCCCGCCGCTCGCGCACTGTGCCGAGGGCTGAGACCACCTCGGGCGTCATGAGGCGCCGCAGGGTCCTGTCGTAGTCGAACTGCACGGGTGTCCTCGCCATCGTGAAGGTGTCTTCGTCTGCGTGGAGGTATCCTAGCTACCGTTGATGCATCCTAGCCAAAGATACGATATTGGCTAGGATACTCGGGCCTTGGCGAGAATACAAGCGACCCGGCTCTTTGGTTTGCCTGTCCGATTGTCTGGTTGGCTGTCGGTTTCGCCGGCACTTCTAGGGTATGCGCTCCTACAGGTAGGGTATGCGCTTCCAATCGGAGGGTGTGCGCTCTCCTACGTAGGGTATGCGCTCCAACCGCGCTTGCCTCTGACCCAGACGCTCTTCTCGCAAGCCTCTGACCTGCGCAGATACGAAGCGGGACGGAACCTTAAACGTGCGACCGAGCGCATACCCTTCCTTCGGGAGCGCATAACCTACGGGACCGAGCGCATACCCTCCTATGTTTAAGTCGTTGCGCCCGGGGGCCCAGAAGAGGGAA
>CAZCTE010000179.1:0-3309 GCA_964501395.1 uncultured Atopobium sp. | reverse complement strand
CGGCACGGGTCGCAGGTAATGGGCCCGTGCCGCTTCGTCGTCAGCGCATAATCGCCGCCCTACCAGTCCAGCCTCTTGAGCCATGCGAGTAGGTCGGCCTTCTCCTCGTCGGTGTACGCGCCTGCAGGGGCGATGCTCGCGCTGCGCCCCTCGATAGCGCGCCTGCGCATCTCGGGGTTCGCCTTGGCGTAGACCTCGGTAGTGGTCACTGACGCGTGGCCTAGCAAGTCCCTGATGTATATCAGGTTCACGCCCGCCTCAAGCAGGTGCATGGCGCGCGAGTGCCGAAACATGTGAGGCGTGACTTTTCGCGGCACGTCCGCCCCAGACTCCCTCGCGGTAGCGGAGTGCTTTTCGACAATGTGCCTGAGGCCCGATCTCGTCAGTTTCCCGTGTCGACCGGGGATGAGCGGGTCTTTCCCGGAGACCCCGACTGCGGTGACGTGTCTCTCGAGGATCGCCGCCGTCTCCCGCCCGAGCGGGACGGCCCGTGTCTTCCCGCCCTTGCCGTGCAGGACGACCGCCGAGAACCCTGCGGCCATGTCGCACGCACGCACATCGATAAGCTCCTGGGCGCGGGCGGCCGACTCGTAGAGCAGGGACAGCGCGGCGAGGTGAGCGAGCCCGCCCGGGGCCGTAGGGTCGGGCGAGGCGAGGATTGCGCGCATGCCCTCGATTCTGATGTAGCCCACGTCGGGCGGCGGGCACCTCTTCTTCTCGATGGCAAGCGCCGAGGAGCAGACCTCCATCCACGCGGGGTCCCGCCCTTGGATGTACCTGAACAGCGACCGCATCGCCGCCAGCCGCTGGTTGCGCGTCGAGACGGAGACACCCCGCTCCCGCTCGACGTGGTCGAGGAACGCCTCAAGGGCGGTGCCGTCCACGTCCGCCATTCCGAGATCCTCGACGCGCTTCGAGGATCGTGCCGCGCAAAACCCGAGGAACTGGGACACCGCGTCGCGGTATGATGCCGCCGTGTTGGGCGAGACACCCCGGATGTCGGGCAGATGCACCGTGAAAAACCTCGTCACGTGGCCCTCCAATCCGTCCATCTCACTGCCCTCCTAGATCGGGAACCACTCCCGGGGCGTAGTCCGCGACGCGTCCAAGCACGGAAGCGCGTCCCTCCTCGGTGAGGCGCAGGTACCACTCGGTCTCCTTGACCCCGCAGTGCCCCATGTAGCGTGAGAGGACCGGCAGCGCACAGCGCAGGTCGATGCCCTCCGCATCCATGCGCGCGAGACACCCGACCGCGAACGTGTGGCGCCAATCGTGCAAGCGGGGCCATCCCCCGTCCGCCCTGCGGACGCCAGCGGCCCTAAGCAGGATCTTGTGCCATTTGTTGACCAGCTGGTTGTTCAGGGCACGCCCATCGCGGCCGCAGAAGACGAGCCCGTCCCCACCGCCTACGCGCAGCGCGCGGAAAGAGGTGAGAACCTCGGACATCGACGACGACAAAATGACGAGCCGGTAGCGCCCTCCCTTTCCGAGGACACTGACGCGCCTGCCATCGATGTCACGCCACGTAAGTCCCACCGCCTCCGAAAACCTCATGCCGGTCGAGTAGAGCAGGCGCACAAACGCAGGCATGATAAGACTCGGCTCGTAGGGGCTGCGCCTCTGGACGATGCCGGCATCTGCGGCGGCAAACACAGCCTCCACCTCCGCTGCCGTGTAGATGTGCGGGACAAAGCCGCTCTCGCGGCTCACCCTGATGTCGAATGCCTCGGCGGCAACACCGCGCGACGTACAAAAGCGTGCGAACGCGTTCCACAGGTCGACCCTGTTTGCCCTTGTCCTCGCCGCCTCACCCTCCCGGGGTGCCGCCCACTGCGCAAACGTTGTCTCGTCCATGTTGCGTTCCCCGAGGAAGGCACACAGGCGATCACAGGCGCACACGTAGCTTCGTCCGTAGGCATACCCGCACGCCCGCTTGCCCGCTATGAACTCGCGCAGGGGTTCGGCCCAGCGGCCAGACATGCGCTCACCATCCATGTACATGGGGCACCTCCGGCGGAAGGGCGGCAAGCCGCTCCTCGTCGATCGACAGGTAGATCTCGGTGGTCGCGGTCGACGCGTGGCCAAGCACCGACGATATCGTGGGCAGCGGCACGCCGGCCGCGAGTAGGCCCGATGCGGCGGAGTGCCGCAAGGAGTGCGGCCCGTGGCGCCTCCCCTCCCTGTCGATGCCCGCGCGATCGATCGCCTTTGTCACGAAGCGGTGAAACGATGATCCGTTCTTGTACGGCGTATGCGGCGCATGGGTGGTCAGTATGATGTGCGGGTCGTCGGAGACGGGTCGGGCGTTGCGCACGTAGTCGAGCAGCGGAAATCGCACCGCGTCGATTATCGGCAGCGACACCCGCGCGCCGGTCTTCCCCTGAGCCACGGAGATGAGACCCGAGCACCAGTTGACGTCGTCGAACCTCAGCGCGGCGACATCGCCGCAACGCATGCCGTAATGCGCGAACAGGCTCAGTACGAGCATGTCGCGCTTGCCCGAGACGGTGCTCGTGTCGATAGCCGCAAGCATGCGTGCCACCTCCTCGTCGGTGTAGCGCGACGGCAGCGGCGAGTACGCCCTCGCCCGCACGACGGGAAAGGCATCCCTTCCCCCGAATCTGATGAGTCCCCGGCCGTGCAGCCACTCTAGGAACTCCCGCAGCAAGTAGCCGTCTCGCTTGTCCTCGTGTATGGATCTGCCCGGCTCTCCCATGTAGGCGTGCACGTCGGCGACTGTGAGGTCACCTAGGTTGCATACGCCCCGAGAATCAAGGAAGGTGAGGAACCTCCGGATGCGCCAAAGCTTCTGGGATTTCGTGCTCGCGGCCAAACCGGAGGCCCCCACCGCCTCGGCGTACTGCCCGTAGGCCTCCGCAAAGCGCGTCGGCGGGGGCTTGGGACCGGGATGCTGCTGGTGCGCCTTCCGGTAGGAGCCCGTCTCATCGATCTCAACTAGCGTGAGCAGGGGCTTACGGACAACGCACTGGGCAGGGGTGACATCTCGCGAGTCGATCGGCAGATCGAGGTGCTCCAGAAGGAATCTGGAGGCCTCCTCCCTGCCGACCAACGCGACACCCTCGCGTTTACACCATCCGGCGAAGATCCCGAGCACCCACTTGGCGTTCCTCACCATCTCGTCGCTGTAGCCGTCCGACCGGAGCCTCTCCAAGAGGGCACCTACGGCTCCTTCAAGGCACTTGATGTCCATCGTCGCTCCTTTCCACAGGGTTGGCACCTTGGGAAGAAGCGTAGCGATTATGCGCTGACGACGAAGCGGCACGGGCCCATTACCTGCGACCCGTGCCG
>CAZCTE010000178.1:0-3337 GCA_964501395.1 uncultured Atopobium sp. | reverse complement strand
TCATGAGCCCGTTCGTCGACGAGGTGGCGGAGGTCGTCCTCGACGAGCACGTCCCCGTGGTGGGGCCCGGCGCCGGCAACCCCGCCCAGTACATGAAGGCCTGGAACGCGGCCGGAATCAAGGTGGTCCCCGTGGTGGCCTCCGTGGCCATGGCCAAGCTCGTGCAGCGCGCGGGCGCCGTGGCCGTGGTGGCCGAGGGTACCGAGTCCGGCGGCCACATCGGCGAGACCACCACGATGGCGCTCGTTCCGCAGGTCGTCGACGCGGTCAAGATCCCCGTCATCGCTGCGGGCGGCATCGCCGACGGCCGCGGCGTGGCCGCCGCGCTCATGCTCGGCGCCGTGGGGGTCCAGGTGGGGACGCGCTTCCTCGTGGCCAACGAGTGCACCGTGTCCGACACGTACAAGGACCTGGTCATCAAGGCCAACGACATCTCCACGCGCGCCACCGGCCGCGCCACCGGCCACCCGGTCCGCGCCCTCAAGAGCCCCTTCTCCAACGCCTACGCCAAGATGGAGTCCGAGGGCGCCTCGGTCGACGACCTCAACGCCTTTGGCACCGGTGCCCTGCGCAAGGCCGCCAAGGACGGCGACTACGAGGGCGGCTCGTTCCTCTGCGGGCAGATTGCCGGCATGGTGGGCGAGCGCCAGAGCGCCCTTGAGATCGTCGACGATCTCGTCAACGGGGCCGAGGAGGTCCTGTCTGGAGCCACGCAATGGGTAAGCTAGCCTTCCTCTTCGCCGGCCAGGGGGCCCAGCACCCCGGCATGTGCGCCGACCTCATCGAGTCCGAGCCCGCGGCCAGGGCCGTCTTCGACGCGGCCGACGCCGTGCGCCCCGGCACCACCGAGCAGTGCCTCTCCGGCACCAAGGAGGAGCTCTCCCAGACCCTCAACACGCAGCCCTGCGTGTTCGCCGCCGACCTCGCCTGCGCCCGCGCCCTCGAGGCGCACGGCGTGACGCCGGACGTGGTGGCGGGCTTCTCGCTCGGCGAGGTGGCCGCGCTCACCTTTGCCGGCGCCTACGAGGACGCCGCCGGCTTCGAGCTCGTGTGCCACCGCGCCGAGCTCATGGCGGACGCCGCCGAGAAGAACCCCGGCGCCATGCGCGCCGTGGTGAAGCTGGACGCCGCCACCGTGGAGCACCTCGCCGCCGAGGCGGGCGAGGCCTGGCCCGTGAACTACAACAGCCCCCTCCAGACCGTGGTGGCGGGCACCGAGGAGGCCTGCGAGCGCCTCGACGCCCTCGTGCGGGAGGCCAAGGGGCGCGCGATGAAGGTGGCCGTCTCGGGCGCCTTCCACAGCCCCTTCATGGCCGAGGCCGAGCGCGGCCTCGCCGCCTACCTGGCGGACGGCCACGAGCCCGGCGAGACCCGCGTCCCCGTGCTTGCCAACCGCACCGGCGAGCCGTACCCGGCCGACGCCGCCGAGCGCGCGGCGCTTCTCGCCAGCCAGGTGGCCAACCCCGTCCAGTGGGTGCGCACCCTGGAGGGCATGGCCGCGCAGGGCGTGGACACCTTCATCGAGGTGGGCCCGGGCAAGACGCTCACGGGGCTTGTCGCGCGCACGCTCGAGGGCGTGACCGCGCTGCCGTGCGAGACCGCCGAGCAGCTCGAGGCGGTTCTCGCCGAGCTCTCAAAGAGGGAGGGGTAGCCATGGCCGAGAAGACCGGAACCATCGAGCGCGACGCGTCCCGTCGCGTGGCGCTCGTCACCGGGGCCTCGCGCGGGATCGGCCGCGCGATCGCCGAGGGGCTTGCCGCGGACGGCTTCGACCTTGCCCTCGTCTACGCGGGCAACGAGGCCGCGGCCGCCGAGGCCGTCTCCGCCTGCGAGGCGGCCGGCGCCACCGCGCACGCCTACCGCTGCGACGTCTCCGACGCCGAGGCGGTCAAGCAGACGGTTGACGCCGTCCTCTCGGATTTTGGCGGCGTCTGGGCGCTCGTGAACAACGCCGGCGTCACCCGCGACGGGCTCCTCGTGCGCATGTCGGACGAGGACTTCGCCCGCGTCCTGGACGTCAACCTCAAGGGCGCCTTCCACACCATCCGCGCCCTCTCGCGCGCCTTCATGCGCCAGCGCGGCGGCCGCATCGTGAACATGGCGTCCGTGGTGGGCATCATGGGCAACGCGGGGCAGGCCAACTACGCCGCGTCCAAGGCCGGCCTCATCGGCCTCACCAAGTCCGTGGCGCGCGAGCTCGCGCCGCGCGGGGTCACCGTCAACGCCATTGCGCCGGGCTTCGTGGAGACCGACATGACGGCCGTCCTCTCCGAGACCGTGCGCGCAAACTACGAGGGGCAGATTCCGCTCGGGCGCCTCGCGGGCGCCGAGGAGGTCTCGGCCGTGGCCCGCTTCCTCGTGAGCGACGCCGCGTCCTACGTCACCGGCGAGGTCATTCGGGTCGACGGCGGCATGGCCATGTAGGCCGCGGCGCGAGGGGCCGCCCTCGCGCTTGGAGCCTGGAGAAAGAGCAGTGGCGGGCGGGGCCGCACCCGCGCGCCATCGTTGGGAGAAGAGATGGAGCACAGAGTAGCAATCACCGGCATCGGCGCCGTTACGCCGCTCGGAAACACCGCCAAGGAGACCTGGGAGGGCATGGCGGCCGGCCGCTGCGGGATCGGCCCCATCACCCACTTCGACACCACGGACTTCAAGGTCAAGGTCGCGGCCGAGGTCAAGGACTTCGACGGCGCGGCCCTCCTGGGCAAGCAGGAGGCCGCGCACCTGGACCTCTTCTCGCAGTACGCGCTCGTGGCCTCGGACGAGGCCATGTCCGACTCCGGGCTCTCCGAGGAGGGGGCCGTGGACCACGAGCGCCTGGGCGTGTACGTGGGCTCGGGCATCGGCGGCATCACCACGATCATCGACAACGTGCACACCATCGCCGAGCGCGGGCCCCGCAGGGCGTCCCCCTACATGATCGCGATGATGATCCCCAACATGGCGAGCGGCAACATCGCCATCCGGCACAGGGCCCTGGGCCCCACCCTGCCCGTGGTGACCGCCTGCGCCACCTCCGCCCACGCCGTGGGCGAGGCCTTCCGCGCCATCAAGCACGGCTACGCCGACGCCATCCTGGCCGGCGGCTCCGAGGCCTGCGTCGCGCCGGACGCCATCGCCGGCTTCACCACCTGCCGCGCCCTCACCACCAACCCCGACCCGGCCACGGCCTGCCGCCCCTTCGACGCCGACCGCAACGGCTTCGTCATGGGCGAGGGCGCCTGCGTGCTCGTGCTCGAGGAGTGGGACCACGCCCTCGCGCGCGGCGCCCACATCTACGCCGAGGTCGTGGGCTACGGCAACACCGACGACGCCTACCACGTCACGAGCCCCGACC
>CAZCTE010000177.1:0-3341 GCA_964501395.1 uncultured Atopobium sp. | reverse complement strand
TCCTCGGGCCGCGGCGCCCGGAAGTGCCTCCCCACAGGTCGCGGCTCCGCCCGCTCGTCGAGCCCGGGCTGCGACCCCTGGGCTGCGCCCTGGTCCTCTAGATCCTCGTCAGAGCGTCTCTTGGTCATTTACCAGCACCCCCGTCACCAGCCAGCGGTCGCCGCTCTGCGAGCCCTCGGTGGGGCAGGTGCTCAGCTGCACGATGCGACTGTCGACGTCGAGCGTGGCGCCCTCGCGAACGTTGGCCTGCATCGACGTGGGGCTGAGCACCGACGCAAAGTACTCCAGTCGCACTTCCTCGTCGGAGAAGTCGAAGCTGTTCATGATGTGCCGGTCGTCGTAGCGGTACGCGGAGACGATCCAATACGTGAGGATATGCCCCGGCGTGTAGATGTAGAAGTACTCGTTCTCCTCGAAGAACTCCTCGTCCGCGAAGTCATGAAGGCTCCCGAACATGGTCCCGTCGGAGGTGTTGTGGCCGTAGATCACCGTGACCGGGTCGGTGAAGTCGGTGGAGTTCATGCTCTGCGTGAAGACCGACCCGTACACGGAGTAGGCGCCGTCGAGGTCGCGGCGGAGGTAGTAGTTGTCGTCGACGGTGCTCTGCACGATGGGATAGTTGACGCCGGTGTTGGGGACGGTGATCCACGCATAGAGCTCGGGATACTCCGCCTGGAGGGTGGCGAAGTCGATGGGGTTCTCCTCGAGCTCGGCCTCCTCGTCGGACCCGTCCCCGGCCTCCTCCGAGGCCTCGGTCTCCTCCAGGGGGTCGGCGAGGCTCGACTGCTCCTGGGCCCCCAGGTACTGGCTCAGGAGGAAGGCGCCCCCGCCCACCGCGATGGCGAGAAACGCGACGAGCGCCACCACGAGCGGCAGGACCCGCTTCTTGCGACCGGGCGCCTGGGGGGCGTCCCCGCCCTCCCTCATGTGATCGGACATGACGTCCCCTCCCCGGAGTCCCTGGGCCCCACCGCACCTGCCGCGCGGAGGCCCATTCACGAAGAGGGCCCGACTGCGCGGGCCCTCCTGGTCGACCTTATGGTGCGCGGGAGCTACTCGCTGAGCCTCTTGCGCAGGGAGACGGCGCTCGCGCCGGCGCCCGCGGCGGCGGCGACCGTCACGCAGAGCACGGGAAGCATGCTCGCGTCGGTGGCCGGCGAGGTGGCGGAGGTGTCGGTGGTGACGGTACCGGTAGTGCCGGTGGTGCCAGTTGTGCCGGTGGAGGCGCTGGAGACGGTGGACTCGTCAATGACGACGGAGAAGACGGAGAGGCGGTCGACGGTGATGGTGATGGTGCCGTTGGATGCGACGGTGACCTGCTGGACCTCGGTGTCGCCGGCATCGTGCTGGATGTAGACGTAGGCGGTGGCGCCGGCGTACTGCGAGCCGACGCTGAAAGTGAGCGTGAGCTCGGTGAACTCGACGTCGCCGACCTCAGTGACCTCGAAGGTGGCAACCGGCGTCTCACCGGACGGGACGTTGGAGGCCACGGTGGTGACGGACTCGACGTTGATGTAGCCGCTGCCGGACTCGCTGCTCACGTCGCCGGAGACGGAGATGGCGACCCCGGAGGCGGTGTCGGTGACGGTGGTGCCGCTCGGGCTGTTGAACGTGGCCGCGAGGGCAACGCTCGGGACGGCGAGCATCATGGTCGCAGCCGCAAGGAGGCTGACGAGCTTCTTCTTCATGGCGGGCTTCCCTTCTCCTGCAAACGGGGCTGCGCCCGATCGTCGCAGTCCATCCCTAACTGTTGTAGAAATATAACACCGCCGCAGGAGGGGGTCAACGGAATCCCCACCCGTTATCTGTATGTAATCTGAAGAAACACGCCCGCGACCGTCCCGGTGATGGGACGACCGCGGGCGCGAGCCTGGAGGATGCTCGTCGGCGGGAGCCGCGCGCCCTACCCGGCCATCCTCCCCACCGCCGCGCGGAGCTCGTCCGCGCGGTCCGTGCGCTCCCAGGTGAACTCGGGCAGCTCGCGGCCAAAGTGCCCGTAGGCGGCCGTCTTCTCAAAGATGGGGCGGCGCAGGTCGAGGTCGCGGATGATGGCGCCGGGCCGCAGGTCAAAGACCTTCTCCACGGCCCGCTCGATCTTCTCGTCCGCCACCGTGCCGGTGCCGAAGGTGTCAACCATGATGGAGAGCGGGTGCGAGACGCCGATGGCGTAGGCCAGCTCGATCTCGCAGCGCCGCGCGAGCCCCGCCGCCACCACGTTCTTGGCGGCCCAGCGCGCGGCGTAGGCGGCGGAGCGGTCCACCTTGGTGCAGTCCTTGCCCGAGAAGCACCCGCCGCCGTGCCGGCCCATGCCGCCGTACGTGTCAACGATGATCTTGCGCCCGGTGAGGCCGGTGTCGCCCATGGGGCCGCCCACCACGAAGCGCCCGGTGGGGTTCACGTAGACGTCCGCGGAGCGCCAAGGCATGCCAGCCGCGTCCAGCACCGGCGCGATCACGTGCCCGATCATGTCCGCGCGCACCGCGGACATGTCCTCGACCTCCTCGGAGTGCTGCGTGGAGACCACCACGGCCGTGACCTCGGCGGGGCGGTCGCCCTCGTAGCGCACGGTCACCTGGGTCTTGCCGTCCGGGCGCAGGTAGGGCACCGTGCCGTCCCTGCGCACCGCCGCCAGGCGCTCGGCCATGCGGGAGGCCAGGTAGTGCGGCATGGGCATGAGGACGCCCGTCTCGTCTGTGGCGTAGCCGAACATGATGCCCTGGTCACCCGCGCCCACCACGTCCAGGGGGTCCGCGGCGCGGCCGGCCTGCGCGTCAAAGGACTCGTCCACCCCGGCGGCGATGTCGGGGCTCTGCTCGTGGATGAGGTTGAGGACGCCGCAGGTGTCCGCGTCAAAGCCGTACTTGGCGCGGTCGTAGCCTATGCGGCGGATGACGTCGCGGGCGATCTTCTGGACGTCGAGGTAGGCCTCGGTGCGAATCTCGCCGGCGATGATGACGGTGCCGGTGGTCACAAAGGTCTCGCAGGCGCAGCGCACGTTGTCCACGCTGGCGGGCGTGCCCGAGGGCGAGACGTAGCCCTCGCTCTGGAGCTGCGCCTCCTTGGCGAGAAGCGCGTCGAGGATGGCGTCGGAGACCTGGTCGCAGATCTTGTCCGGGTGGCCCTCCGTCACGCTCTCGGACGTGAAGAGGAAGCCGCGGCCGGCGCCGGTGGAACGAGGGGTGTCCTGCATGGGTCGTCACTCCTTAGACGATGGTGCCCGACGACCGTTACCATTCCGTCGGGCGCGCGATGCGTGCCCTGCCATGGTACCCCGCCGGCGGCGACTCCAGCGCGGCACCACATTTCCTGCTCCGCGGTCCGCCCCGCGGCCGGACGCCCCG
>CAZCTE010000176.1:0-3390 GCA_964501395.1 uncultured Atopobium sp. | reverse complement strand
CCCTCTCGCCGACGAACCCGCACCTTTTCGCATATACAACACATCTCCAGGGGGCCACTATGAGAAAATTATCGATTGCGGTTTGCAATCGAAGACGTTACGCCCGCGTGAGGAGGCACCGTGTATCTCGAGCACATCAACGCGCCGGAGGACGTTCGCGCCCTCCCCGCCGAGACGCTTCCCACGCTCTGCGAGGAGATTCGCCGAGCCCTCATCCAGAGCACGTCGGTCGTGGGCGGGCACCTGAGCTCCAACCTCGCCGTCGTCGAGCTCACCGTGGCCCTGCACCGCGTCTTCAAGACCCCGCGCGACAGGCTCGTCTTCGATGTCTCCCACCAGACCTACGCGCACAAGATGCTCACCGGCCGCGCCCGGGCCTTCCTCGACCCCGCCCACTACGCGGACGTCTCGGGCTTCTCCAGCCCGCGCGAGTCCGAGCACGACCTCTTTGCCATGGGCCACACCTCGACCTCGGTGAGCCTCGCCTGCGGGCTGGCAGCGGCGCGCGACCTCGCGGGCGAGCGCTACGACGTGGTGGCCGTCATCGGCGACGGCTCGCTCTCCGGCGGGCTCGCCTTCGAGGGGCTGGACAACGCGGCGGCGCTGGGCAGCGGCATCATCGTCATCGTGAACGACAACGAGTGGTCCATCGCGCCCAACCACGGCGGCATCTACGGCAACCTGGCCGAGCTGCGCGAGACCCGCGGCACGACCTCCCGCAACGTCTTCCGCTCCCTGGGCTTTGACTACCGCTACCTCGAGGACGGCCACGACGTCGGCGCCCTGGAGGCAGCCCTGACGGAGCTGCGCGGCTGCGACCACCCCGTGGTCCTGCACGTCCACACGCAGAAGGGCCGCGGCTACGAGCCGGCCGAGAAGGACCCGGAGACCTGGCACCACGCGGCGCCCTTCGACGTGGCAACCGGCCTTCTGCGCGTGCCCGGCGCGAGCGTGGACTATGCCCGCATCACCGGCGACTACCTCCTCGACCGCATGGGGCGTGACCCGCGCCTCGTGGCCGTGAGCGCCGCCACGCCCTACGTCATGGGCTTCACGCCCGAGAAGCGCGCGCTCGCAGGGGCGCGCCTCGTGGACGTGGGAATCGCCGAGGAGCACGCGGTCACCTACGCCACCGGCCTCGCCCGCGCCGGCGCCCGACCGGTGCTGGGGGTCTACGCGACCTTCCTCCAGCGCTCCTACGACGAGCTCTGGCACGACCTCTGCCTCAACGGCCTGCCCGCGGTGATCCTGGTCTTTGGGGCCTCGGCCTTTGGGACCACGGACGCCACGCACCTGGGCTTCTTCGACATCCCCATGCTCGACTCCATGCCGGGCCTCACCTACCTCGCGCCCACCTGCCACGAGGAGTACCTCGACATGCTCAGCTGGTCCCTCGACCAGGATGAGGGCCCGGTGGCCATCCGCGTGCCGGTGGCGGGCGTGGAGTCCCGGCCCGACTTCGCGCGCCCCGAGGGCGGCTACGCACGCGGCTGGGAGGTCGCGCGCGAGGGCGCTGACGTGGCGCTTCTGGCCCTGGGGGACGCCTTCCCGCTTGGACGGCGCGTGGTCGACGAGCTGGGGCGTGCCGGCGTGAGCGCCACCCTGGTGAACCCGCGGCGCGCGGGCGAGCCCAACGAGGGCCTGCTCAGGGGCCTTACCGAGAAGCACCGCGTGATTGTCACCCTAGAGGACGGCATCCTCGAGGGCGGCTTCGGCGAGCGCTGCGCCCGGGTTCTGGCCGCCGACGACGTCCGGGTGCTCTGCTACGGCCTCCCGAGCGCCTTCGTGGACCGCTACGACCCGGAGGAGCTTCTTGCCGCGTGCGGCATGACACCCGAGGGCGTGACCGCGGACGCCCTGCGCGCGCTGAGGGCGTAAAGGCCGGACGGGTCGCGGACGCCGGCACGGTACCCGCGGCTGGCGACCGGCGATGCCCAAGCGCCCGCCGCGCCGCGCGCGGGCCTACTCCACGGCGTCCGGCTCCAGTCCCTCGTCCTGCTCGCCCGCCGGGGCCGCGCTTTCCGCAGCGTCACCCGCGCCCCCGGAGGCCTTCTCCGCCCGCGCCTCGGCGAACTTCTCGCGCATGGTGGGGTTCTTCCACGTGAGCTTGCGGATGGTGAGCTCGTCGGCCTTCTTGTTGGCCAGGCGCAGCTGGTTCTCCGAGGAGGTGAGGTTCTCCTTGACCTTCTGGAGCCGCGCGATGGCCTTGTCGATCTCGTTGATGGCGTCGGCGAACTTGCGGCTCGCGGTCTCGTAGTTCTTCCCAAACTTGGTCTTGAAGTCGTCGAGGGCGTCCTCGAAGTGCGTGATGTCGATGTTCTGCTGGCGCACCTCGGCGAGCTCGCGGCGGTAGCCCACGGCGTTGAGCGCGGCGTTTCTCAGCAGCGTGATCATGGGGATGAAGAACTGCGGGCGAATCACGTACATCTTCTCGTACTCGTAGGAGACGTCCACGATGCCGGCGTTGTAGAGCTCACTCTCCGGCTCCAGGAGCGAGACGAGCACCGCGTACTCGCAGCCCTTGTTGCGACGGTCCTGGTCGAGCTTGCGGAAGAAGTCCGCGTTCTTGTGGCGGTTGCGCGCGGACGAGTCGTCCTCCTCGTTCTTCATCTCGAACATGATGGAGACTATCTCGACGCCATCCGGCGTGGCCTCGCGGAAGACGTAGTCGCCCTTGGAGCCGCCCACGACCTCGTTGTCCTTGTGGAACTCGGCGTCGCGGAAGCCGAGCGAGCGCCAGCGGTTGAACTCCATCTCGCAGTGCTGCTCGAGGGTCTCCCCCACGAGCTTGGTGGAGAGGCGGGCACGCTGGTTGCGCAGGCGCTCGATCTCGTCCTCGCGGTCGCGGATGGTCTGGTCCTTGTAGGAGGCCTGCTCCACGAGCTGCCTGTTGAGGGAGGCCTCCACCTGCTCGCGCTCGAGCTTGGCGGCGCGCAGGTCGCCCTCGAGCTTGGCGATGCGCCGGTCCTGCTCGCCCGTGGCCTCTCTCACCGCGAGGGCCTTCTCGGTGGCGAAGGCGCTCTCGCGGTCCGTGAGCTGGGCCTCAAGCTCGGTTATGCGCTGCCGGGAGGAGGCGAGTCCCTGCGCGAGGTCCTTCTCGGCCGAGGCCCGGGCCAGGGCGAGGGCGTCCTTGCCGCGCTCCACCTCCGCGCGCAGGCGGGCGAGCTCGGCATCCCTCTTGGCGAGGTCGCGCTCCGCCTCCTGGCGAGCACGGGCCTCCGCCGCCTGGACCGCGCTCTCGCGCTCGCGCTGGGCCGAGGCCTCGCGCGCGTCGAGCTCGCGCTGGAACTCCTTGTCGCGCACCTGCCGCACGATCTGCGCGTACTCGGACTCGTCGACCCGGAACACCTCGCCGCAGTGCGGGCACCTGATCTCGCTCATGTCTCCCCC
>CAZCTE010000175.1:0-3416 GCA_964501395.1 uncultured Atopobium sp. | reverse complement strand
CCACCTCGGGGACGAGGCTCAGCGCGACCTCCATCATCTGGCGGAAGCCCGTCTCGCGCTCGTCGGCGGGCAGGCCCTCGCCCGTGAGCGGCATGTCCGAGATGGTGAGCAGCGTGAGCGCCTTCTTGTGCGCCTGCGCCGCGTTCATGTAGAGGGCCGCCGACTCCATGTCCACGGCGAGCACGCCCATGCCCTTCCACGCGAGGGCCTCGGAGTCGTCCACGTAGAAGGCGTCGCTCGCCACGACGTTGCCCACGTGGATGGGCACGCCCAGCTCGTGGGCGGCGTCCACGGCCTGGGAGAGCAGGCCAAAGTCGCAGATGGGCGAGAAGGTCCCGGGCAGGTTGAAGTGGGAGGCGTAGTTGGAGTCGGTGCAGGCGCCCTGGGCGGCCACCACGTCCTTGAGGTTGAGCTCGTCGGCGTAGCCCCCGGCCGAGCCGATCCGCACGATGGCCTCGACGCCGTAGAAGTTGAAGAGCTCGTACGAGTAGATGCCGATGGAGGGCATGCCCATGCCGCTCCCCATGACGGTGACGGGGCGGCCCTGGTACGTGCCGGTGAAGGCGAGCATGTTGCGCACCTCGTTCACGCAGCGGACGTTCTCGAGGTAGTTGTCGGCGAGGTAGCGGGCGCGCAGAGGGTCGCCGGGCATGAGCACGAAGGGGGCGATGTCGCCCTCGCGGGCGGCGTTGTGGGGGGTGGGCACGTTAGGCATGTGGGCTCCTTTGATGGTTGATGCGGTCGAGTGGGCACGCGGGCGGGCGGGGCGCGTCTCTCCGGGCGGGACTCCCTAGCAGGCCACCCTACCCCAGCTTCTCCACGCCGTCGCGGGAGACGCGCGCGTAGAAGTGCGGGACGTGCTCGGGCGCGCTGTCCTCGATGTCGTAGGCGTCGAGCAGGATCTGCTCGCCCTCGTCAAGCCGGGCCTCGTCGGAGGCGTAGAGCGTGGCCAGGGCGTCGCCCTTCTCCACGCGGTCCCCGCTCTTGGCGGCAAAGACGATGCCGGCCGCGTAGTCGATCGCGTCGTCCTTGGTCGCACGACCGGCTCCCAGCGCCACGGAGGCGATGCCGCAGCGCTCCGTGTTCATCGAGAAGACCCAGCCGGACTCGGGCGCGCGGACCACGCGCGAGCAGGCAGCCTGGCCGAGCAGGGTGTAGTCGTCGATCACGCGGCCGTCTCCGCCCTGCGCCCGGATCATCTCGCGGAGCTTCTCGAGGGCCTCGCCGTTGGCGATCTGCCCGCGGGCCAGGGCGCGGCACTCGCCGAGGCCACCCCTCCCGGCGAGCAGGAGCATGTTGGCCGCAAGCTCCACGCAGGTCTCGGTGATGTCGGCGGGAGCCACGCCCCTGAGGGTGTCCAGGGCCTCGATGACCTCGAGCGCATTGCCCACGGCGTTGCCGAGCGGCCGGCCCATGTCGGTGATGAGCGCCACCGTGGTGCGCCCCACCTCCTCGCCGATCTCCACCATGCAGCGCGCGAGCTCAATGGCGTCCTCGGCCGTCTTCATGAAGGCGCCGCTACCGCACTTGACGTCGAGCAGGATCTTGTCGGCCCCCGCGGCGATCTTCTTGCTCATGATGCTCGAGGCGATGAGCGGCATGGAGTCCACCGTGGCCGTGACGTCGCGGAGGGCATAGAGGCGCTTGTCCGCCGGCACGAGGTTGGCCGTCTGGCCGATGACCGCACAGCCCACCTCGTTCACAATCTGGAAGAAGCGGTCCATGTCGATGTCCACGGAGAGGCCCGGGATGGACTCGAGCTTGTCGAGCGTGCCCCCCGTGTGCCCAAGCCCGCGGCCGCTCATCTTGGCCACGGGCACGCCGAGCGAGGCCACAATCGGCGCCACCACGAGCGTGGTCTTGTCGCCAACGCCGCCCGTGGAGTGCTTGTCCACCTTGACGCCGGGGATGGGCGAGAGGTCCACCATGTCCCCGGAGCGGGCCATGTCCATGGTGAGGCGCGCCGTCTCGCGGGCGTTCATGCCCCGGTAGAAGATGGCCATGCAGAGCGCCGAGGCCTGGTAGTCGGGGATGTCGCCCGAGACGTAGCCGTCGACGAAGAAGTCGATCTCCTCGTTGGTGAGCTCGCCTCCGTCGCGCTTCTTCTCGATGACGTCGTACATGCGCATGGCGGGCCGCCTTTCCGTGTGGTGGTGCGTGTGGCTTTTCTTGCGAGGTTACGTGTGGTGCTGCGTGTGACGCCGCGCGTGGGCGCGTGTGGCGTGGCGCCCATGTGGCGCGCGGTCCGCGTGGCGCAACGCGCGCGGGCGCCCGGCCGCCGCTGCGGGATGCCGGGCGCCCGCGGTCCAAAGCTCCCCTAGCCCTGCGTCGCGGCAGGCGCGGGTCGGCCCAGGTCCTCCGGGCCAAAGCCCTGGGGCAGGAGCTCCCTCAACAGGTACGACGCGAGCTCGTCCTCCGAGCGGGCGAGAATGACGCGGAAGCTGCCCTCGTCGCAGAACTCGCGCATGACCTGGCGGCACACGCCGCAGGGCGCGCACCAGTCCGAGATGGGCTCGCCCTCGGGGCCGCCCACGATGGCAATCTTCTCGAAGGCGCGCCGACCCTCGCTCACGGCCTTGAAGAAGGCGGTGCGCTCGGCGCAGTTGCTCGGGGTGTAGGCCGCGTTCTCGATGTTGCAGCCCTGGTAGACCGTGCCGTCGGCGGCCAGGAGCGCCGCCCCCACCGCGAAGTGGGAGTAGGGCACGTAGGCACGCTCACGGGCCTGGACGGCAAGCCGCACGAGCTCGGTGTCCTCCATGCGCCTCACCTACTCCCTTGAGCCCTTGATGTAGGGCACGCCGTCAGCCTTGGGCGCCGACGAGCCACCCACGAAGAGGACGAGCACCACGATGGTGAGCACGTACGGGAGCATGGAGAGGATCTGCGACGGGATGGCCACGGTGCCGCCGCCGAGCATGACCACGAGGCCCTGCGCCATGCCAAAGAGCAGGCAGGCGCCGTAGGTGCCGTGCGGGGTCCACTTGCCAAAGATCACGGCGGCAAGGGCGATGAAGCCCTGGCCCGCGATGGCCGTCTGCGTGAACTGCGAGATGATCGCGAGCGTCATGCAGGCGCCGCCCATGCCGGCGAGCGCGCCGGAGACGAGCACGCACGCGAAGCGAGTGCGCCGCACGTTGATGCCGAGCGTGTCGGCCGCGGCGGGGTGCTCGCCCACGGCGCGAATCCGAAGACCCCACTTGGTCTTGTAGAGCACGAACCACATCACGACGGCGACAACGAGGCCGAGAAGGACCGTGATGTCGATGTCGAGGTTGTAGAAGGCCCCCGAGAAGGTGCCCGTGCCGATGAGCTTGGGCAGCTTGGTCACGATGGGCGACATCGCGGCGCCGTCGAAGAGGAGGCGGCAGAGGAAGAGCGCGAGGCCCGGGGCAAAGAGGTTGATGGCCACGCCGGAG
>CAZCTE010000174.1:0-3454 GCA_964501395.1 uncultured Atopobium sp. | reverse complement strand
AAGAACAGCACGCAGGTAAGGCGGGGAGTCTGCAGCGTCATGCTCGCCGCGATCCTCGCGCTCGTGGGTTGCAGCTCGGGCGACTCCGTAGATACCACGACCGACGATGCCTCCGACGAGCAGGCCGTCGAGGAGGAGGTCGAGGGGGACCCGGACGTGATGGCCTCGATGACCTGCGAGACCCTCGACACATCAGGACATGATGAGCTGTATTTCTGGTTCGGGACCTTCGACAAGGCCGTCAAGGTCGAGGTGGGCCAGAACGAGGAGGGCACGACCTGGTGGGTCGTCATGTTCGAGTGGGACGACGAGGACGGGGTGGTCGACCTGCGTGAGGCCTACCTCACGGACTCCCTCGAGATGTCCGACTATCACGAGGGCACGTGGATTGCCCTGAAGAGCGGCCATACCTGGCGCTACGTCGACTGGGACCACGACATGCTCGTCCGAGGCCAGTCGGCGCTCGACCTCGCCCGGCAGACGCTCGTGGAGATGGGTGCCCAATAAGGGACACCTCGGACGAGCCTGCGGCCGGAAGAGAGCGGCGCCTCACAGTGGGGGGCGGCGAGAAGCAGGACGGCGCGTAGGCTGCCGACACGACGAGAAGCGCGGACGCGTCAGCCAGTCAACCCGCAGTAAGAAAAACGGCGCCGGGGCAGATCGCTCCGGCGCCGCCGTCGTTCTCCTCAGACCTCCAGCTCCCAGAGGTTGGTCCAGCCGGGCAGGGGCAGCCCGGGGTAGGGGAGCCACAGCGGCCGGTGCCTCACGAGGCCGCGGCTCGCGTAGAGGGCGTTGGCGGCCACGTTGGCCGCGCTCGTGTTGATGCGGACCACGCGCGCCCCCAGGGCCCGCGCGCCAATCGTGCCGGCCGCCACGAGGGCGTCCGCCACGTGGCGGCCCTGCGCGGCGGGGTCCACGGCGAGAAGGTGCCAGCAGGCCACGTCGCTCTCGGGCAGGGGCTCCCAGTCGGGCCCGCCGAGGCCGGAGCCGTGGCCGGGCGCGCTCCCGTCGCCCATGTCCGCGTCGTGGTTCACCGCCACCGCGCCGAGCAGAGCGGCGTCCTCCGCGGGCCGTCCGTCGCGCACGGCCTCGCGCTCGAAGGCCCCCCAGTAGGCGCCCTCGGCGAGCAGCTTGCGCGCCATGCCCGCGGGTGGCCAGAGGTCCTGGACCCAGCCCGAGGTCCCGGGCTCGGCGTCCACGTGGCGGTAGAGCTCGTCGAGCTTCTCGGCCCAGCGGCCCGAGACGGGGAGGCGGTACACGGCTACGTCCGCGGGCACCTCCGCCCGGCGCGGCGCATGCCGCACGTCGTTTCTCGCCACGCAGGTGAGGAGCTCGCGGGCCACGGCGGCCGGTGCCACCTTGGGCAGGTTGTGGTCCACGCCGGGCTCCACCACCTTGCGCGCGCCGGGGACGGCCGCCACGATGCGGTCGGTCTCCTCGGGCAGGATCTCGTCGAACTCGCCCACCATCACGGTCACGGGGCAGGAAATCCCCCCAAGCGACCCGGCGTCTATCTGCGGCTGCTCCACCATGAGCTGCAGCAGCTCGGCGATGCGGGCGGCCTCCTCGGGCGAGGGCACCGGCGTGCCGTCCTCGAGCGTTACGCCCTCCTCGCCCTCGGCGGCCCAGCGGCGGTTCTCGGCGGCCGCGTATGCCATGCCCTCCGTGTCCTCCCGCGGGAGCCCCTCCGGCGTGAGGTTGGCGCCGAGGGCCGTGAGTGAGAGCACGTGGTCCCCCCAGTCCCGTGCGAGGAGCAGTCCCAGGATGCCGCCGTCGGAGAAGCCGAGCACGTGGACCTCGGGCACGCCGAGCCGCGCGCAGACCTCGACGGCGTCGGCCGCCATGAGCTCGTAGCTGAGGGGCTCGGTCCCGCGGGTGGAGGCGCCCTGCGCGCGCGAGTCCATGGCGACGACGGAGCGGCCGCTCGCACAGACGGCGTCGATCACGGGGCCAAAGATGCCGTGCTCCTCGCCGTTGCCGTGGAGCATGAGGACGGGCGGCACCGTGAGGTCTATGCCAAAGGGCGTCCCCGGCTCGTCGACCACGCCCTCGGGCGCGTAGGTCCAGGCAACGATGGTGGCGCCGTCCGGCATGGGGCACTCGACGCGCGCCGCGAGCGCGGTCTGGGGCAGGGCGTAGGGACGCGGGACGTGCACCGGCGGGGGCGTGACGCCGTGGGGCTCGGCGCCCGTCTGCTCAGGGCCCATGGGCTCGTCGTCCTTCGGCCCCATCTCCGCGCGCCCGGCTTCCGCGTCGCCGCTCACTTGCGGCCCTTCGCCTGCGACGGGTGCTTCTCGAAGAAGTCGAAGCGCGGCGGCAGCGGCACGATGCTGTGCTGCTCGGGCGTCTCGCCACGCGCGGCGGCCAGCTCAACCACGCCGTCCAGGGCGTGGTCCCACGAGAAGAACTCCTCGGCCGAGAAGCCCAGGTGCTCGCAGATCCTCTCGCATCCCGCGGGGACGGCGGGGTGCATGAGCAGCGTGGTCGTGCGCAGCGCCACGAAGGCGTCCGCGAGCGCGGCCTCGTAGGCGTCGTCGTCTCCCTTGGCGGCCTTGGAGGCCTCGTCCCAGCGCTTGTTGGCGGCGCGGCAGAACTCCTCCGCCACGGAGAGGGCGCCGTGGGCGTCGAACTCGTAGGCGTGCCGCTCGAAGGCGAGCGTGGCCTCGCGGGCGGCCTCCACGGCCTCGGGTGCGGGCGCGGCGGCTGGCAGGTGGGCGTCGCAGACGTTTGCGGCGCCGTAGAGGCAGCTGCGCGCCAGCCGGTTGAAGATGTTGGTGAGGAACGCGGACTCCTTGAGGGCGGGGTCGGCCACGCGCGGGTCGTCCCGGACGAGCACGTCCTCGCCGGTGACCTTGTCCTTGTGCGAGACCGAGGTGTCAAAGGCCTTGGGGTTGAACGAGACGGCCTTCTGGTCCAGGCCCAGGGAGAGCCAGTGCGCGCGCAGCTGCTCGGGGGTGTAGGCGTCGAGGAGCTCGTCCGCCATGGGCGGGGCGATCTTGCCCGAGCTCGAGGCCTTCTTGTTCATGAAGAGGATGTGGTGGTTGGCCACGGGGATGTCCTGCGTGAGGCCCCACCCGAGCGCATCCCACATGGCCGGCTGGGCCACGCAGTAGAAGTAGATGTTGTCCTGCCCTATGAACTGGTAGACGCGGGCGTCGTCGCGGCACCACCAGTCGTGCCAGTCCTGGCTGGAGTAGCGGCCCTCCGGGGCGTGGGCGAGCACCGTCTGCGTGAAGGAGATGGGCGCCCAGAGGCTCTCGGGCCACACCCAGACCGTGAGGCCCTCGGAGCCCTCCAGGTCGGGCGCGGGCACGCCCCACTCGATGTTGCCGGTGATGCGGAAGGGCAGCAGCGTCTTGCCGGTGCGGAAGCGCACGCCGGCGTCCTCGAGGACCTCGCGCGCCGCGTCGCGGTCCTCCCAGCTCGCGAAGGAGACGGAGAAGGATTGCTGGTT
>CAZCTE010000173.1:0-3496 GCA_964501395.1 uncultured Atopobium sp. | reverse complement strand
GTTGGCGTTGAGGTCCGGCATCTTGATCTCGGCGATCTTGGTGAGCTGCTCCTGGCTGAGCTCGCCCACCTTGTCGCGCTGGGGCACGCCGGAGCCGCCCTTGAGGCCAAGCTCCTTCTTGATCAGCTCGGCCGCGGGCGGGGTCTTGCAGACGAAGTCGAAGGTGCGGTCCTCGTAGACCGTAATCTCGACGGGGATGATGTCACCCTGCTTGTCCGCCGTGGCAGCGTTGAAGGCCTGGCAGAACTGCATGATGTTGACCTGGGCGGCGCCGAGGGCGGGGCCAACGGGAGGCGCGGGGTTGGCGGCGCCGGCCGGAATCTGAAGCTTGATGAAGTGCGTGACCTGCTTTTTGGCCATGGTTCTTCTCCTTGGGAAGACGAATCCGGGTGATACGGGTATGTTTGCGCCGGTCCGAGAAGCCATCCTCACCGATGTCGGCCGGCGGGTGCGCCTAGCTGATGACGGAGACCTGGTCGAGCGTGAGCTCCACGGGCGTCTCGCGGCCAAAGATCATGAGCATGACCTTGACCTTGCCCGCCTCTGCCATGACCTCGGAGATCTGGCCGTCGAAGTCCGCGAGCGGGCCGGAGAGCACGCGCACGCTCTGCCCCACCTCGAGGTTGGTGGAGGTGCGCTTGGGCACCGCATTGGCGTTGCCGCGGCCGCCGGAGCGACGCATGATCTTGTCGAACTCGCTGCGACGGAGCGGGGTGGGCTTGCCGTCGAGCCCCACGAAGCCGGTCACGCCGGGCGTGTTGCGAACCACGGCCCAGGTGTTGTCGTCAATCTCCATGCGAACGAGAACGTAGCTCGGGAAGACCTTGGACTCCTTGGTCTCACGCTTCCCACCGTCCTTGATCTCGGTGACCTCTTCGGTGGGAATCTGGATGTCCACGACCTTGTCCTCGAGCCCGTAGGTCTCGATGCGGTGCTCGAGGTCGGCCTTGACCTTGTTCTCGTAGCCGGAGTAGGTGTGAATAACATACCAGCGCCTAGCCATTCCTACCCCCTCAGACCTGTGTAGGCGACAAACCCGGCGACGATGCCGGAGTCGACGAGCCAGAGGACGGCGCCGACGACGATGAGCATGATGATGATGGCCACCGAGTAGCTCTTGAGCTCCTCGCGGCTGGGCCACACAACGCGGTGCATCTCGGTGACGACGTCATGCAGGTAGGACCGCATGCGGGAGAAGAGCCCGGGCTTCTTGTCCTTCTTGCTCTTCTCCTTCTCGGCCTTCTTCTCGTCCTTGTTCTTGGACGACGCCTTCTTGGAGGCGTCCTTGGAGTCTGAGTTCGGCTCGGACGCGGCCCGAGCGGCCTCCACGCGGGCGCGCTCCTCAGCGCGAGCCTTGCGGGCGCTCCTCTTGTTACGGTCCTTGTTCGCCATCCGTCGACTCCTAGAAAACGTCCCCTACATGGAAACCGGCCAACCCCGAAGGGAAAGCCGGTGGTGAAATCTGGCAGGCCAGGAAGGACTCGAACCCTCAACAAACGGTTTTGGAGACCGCCGCTCTACCATTGGAGCTACTGGCCTGTGATGAAAACCCACCTAGGTTAGCGGGTCTCCCTGTGAAGCGTGTGCTTGCGGCACCACGGGCAATACTTCTTCAACTCCATACGGTCGGGGTTGTTGGACTTGTTCTTGTCCGTGGTGTAGTTGCGACGCTTGCACTCGGTGCACGCGAGGGTAACTAGAGTACGCATGAATCCTCCTGAAGAACTTCTCGTTGGAGGGAGTTTCCCTCAAACGTGACGCGATGGCATACGTTACCATCGCTCTGCCTCTCTTGTCAAATCTCTGCGAGAGCTCGCGTCTGCGTCACATAATCCGCACATGCGCGCCCAGACCTCTCTTGCGAGAAAAGGACCCGGCGCCCAGAAGGCACCGGGTCCCATGACAGTTCAGGTTCGAACTAGTCGAGGATGGTGGAGATACGGCCGTCGCCGACGGTGTGGCCGCCCTCACGGATGGCGAACTTGTCGCCCTGCTCCATAGCGATGGAGTGGATGAGCTTGCACTTCACGGTCACGTGGTCGCCCGGCATGGCCATCTCGACCTTGGTGCCGTTGGAGTCGGTGAGCTCGGAGATGTCACCGGTGATGTCGGTGGTGCGGAAGTAGAACTGCGGACGGTAGCCGGCGAAGAACGGCGTGTGACGGCCGCCCTCCTCCTTGGTGAGGACGTAAATCTCGCCGGTGAACTCGCTGTGCGGGGTGACGGAGCCGGGCTTGCAGATGACCTGGCCGCGCTCGATGTCCTCGCGCTTGACGCCGCGGAGCAGGATGCCCACGTTGTCGCCGGCCTCGCAGGTGTCCATGGTCTTGCGGAACATCTCGATGCCCGTGGCGACGGAGGACTGCTTCTCGCGGATGCCAATGATCTCAACGGGCTCGTTGAGCTTGAGCTGGCCACGCTCGACGCGACCGGTGGCGACGGTGCCGCGGCCGGAGATGGTCATGACGTCCTCGATGGCCATCAGGAACGGCTTGTCGTTGTCGCGCGGCGGGGTGGGGATGTAGGAGTCAACGGTCTTCATGAGCTCGACCACGGACTCGACCCACTGCTCCTCACCGTTGAGGGCGCCGAGGGCGGAGCCACGGATGATGGGGAGGTCATCGCCGGGGAAGTCGTACTCGGAGAGGAGGTCACGGGTCTCCATCTCAACGAGGTCGATGAGCTCCTCGTCGTCGACCATGTCGCACTTGTTCAGGAACACGACGATGTAGGGCACGCCGACCTGACGGGCGAGCAGGATGTGCTCGCGGGTCTGGGCCATGGGGCCGTCGGTGGCGGCGATGACGAGGATGGCACCGTCCATCTGAGCCGCACCGGAAATCATGTTCTTGATGTAGTCAGCGTGGCCCGGGCAGTCGACGTGAGCGTAGTGGCGCTCCCAGGTCTCGTACTCGATGTGGGCAACGTTGATGGTGATGCCACGCTGGCGCTCCTCGGGGGCCTTGTCGATGTTCTCGAAGGCGGTGAAGTCAGCCTTGCAGCCCTCCTGCTCGGAGAGGACCTTGGTGATGGCCGCGGTCAGGGTGGTCTTGCCGTGGTCGACGTGACCAATGGTACCGATGTTTACGTGCGGCTTGGAACGATCGAACTTCTCCTTGGCCATGTGCCATCCTCCTTTTGGAACCGGCCTTGCGGCCAATCCTCTTACTACTGCGTTCTTATGCCAAGCGGCGCCGAAGCGCCGCCAAGAACTCTGGTACCGGTGACTGGACTCGAACCAGTGACATCGCGGGTATGAGCCGCGTGCTCTAACCAGCTGAGCTACACCGGCATGGTGCTTGGGACCGAAAAGGGAATGATGGAGCCCGCGACCGGATTTGAACCGGTGACCTCTTCGTTACCAACGAAGTGCTCTACCGACTGAGCTACACGGGCAAATGGTGGGGATGCTTGGACTCGAACCAAGGAACCCAGAGGGAGCGGATTTACAGTCCGCCGCAGTTGCCGCTGTGCCACATCCCCATTCCGTTTTCAG
>CAZCTE010000172.1:0-3499 GCA_964501395.1 uncultured Atopobium sp. | reverse complement strand
GGTTTGCGGAGATGCGGATCCGAAGACGTTGATAGCGAGAAGGTCGAGCCTCGGCCCGCGCGCAAGGGGCGCAATGGCAGGGGTAGTAGGATTCGAACCCACATTGATGGCACCAAAAACCACTGTCCTAACCATTGGACGATACCCCTGTGCGCCAGCGACGATTGTATCAGGAAACGAGCGCGGTCCTGCCGGGGCGACGAAGCGCTAAAGCTCCGCCGCCCAGGGCGTCGTCACCCCCTCACTTCACCCTCTCCAGCCTGCCGTCGCGGATCTCGAGCACCGCGTCGGCCGCCCCGTCGAGGTCGCCGGAGTGCATGACGCAGACGACCGTGCGGCCGCGGCGGCCCTCGCCCGCGAGCCAGGCGCACAGGGAGGCCCGCGCCCCCTCGTCGAGGTTCTGGAGCGGCTCGTCCAGCAGCAGCGCCCCCGAGCGGGCCGAGAGCGCCCGCAGCAGCCCGACCTTCTGGCGCTCGCCGAAGGAGAGGCCGCCGCGGCCGGCGTCGACCTCCCTGCCCGCGAGGGCCCCGACCCCGAGGGCGGCCGCGGCCCCGGGGTCGGGCTCGGCGCCGAGCATGTTGTCCTCGAGCGTGCCCGGCACGAGCGGGACGGGGTAGGTGAGGTAGGGCGCGCGGGCGAGCGAGGGGTCGGCCGCGGCCTCGCCCTCGAGGCAGGCCGGGTCGGAGAGCCCGCGCAGGTAGTCGAGCAGGCTCGACTTGCCCGCCCCGTTGGCGCCCCTCACCACCACGAGCGAGCCCGCCGGGACCACGAAGGGCTCGCTCGTGAACAGCGGCGGCTCGCCGGCCTCGCGGGCCTGGGCGCTCGCCCACAGCGACGTCCGCCCCAGGCGCAGCGCGACGCCCTCCCCCGCGCCCCGGTAGAGCCCGCCGAAGCCGGAGGGCTCCGCGGCGTCGCGGGCGAGGGCCTCGAGCCGCTCCTGGTGAACGACGTTCGCGCGCACATAGGTGATCGACTGCAGGACGCTGGTAAGCGGTCCCTGAACCAGGCTCCCGAGCACGTAGGCCACAAAGACGTCGCCCGCCTCCGCTTCTCCAGCTACGCAGAGGATGATGGAGGCCCCCATGAGGGCCACCTGCAGGAGCGGGGAGAGAATCGAGGGGAGGTTGCTCACGAGCTCCTCGTTGAACTTGTAATGCTTGATGAAGGCGAAGTAGTCCTCAGAGCACGCGCGGTAGCGCCGGAGAAAGTACTCCTGCGCGAACATCGCCTCTATGGAGCGCTTGTTCTCGACGGAGTACTTTGACTCACCGAGAAAGGCGTCCTGCGTCGGGATCCCCTCCCGCTGGAGGGAGGCGAGGCGCCGCGCGGGCGGGAGCAGGGCGAGAAGGAACAGGGGAACATACACGGCCATGATGACGGCGAGCACGGGATGCACGAGCGCGGCGACCAGCAGGAGGGCGGCGACGCATATGAGCGACCCGACGAGGCTCACGTTGATGCGGCCATACATGGAGCCGTACGTCTTGCACGAGTTGGTGACCAGGTTGATGTAGTAGCCCCTGTCGTTGCGCCCGAAGAGCCTCTGGGGAAGTCGGATGATCTGCCTGACGACGCTCTTGGCGGCATCCAGCCCGGTCTCGGTCCCTGTGAGGGTGGGGACCCACTCCGCAAGGATAAGGCCCCCTGCGGCCAGAACGGAGACGCCAACCCCGGCGAGCACGTACGTGAAGGCCTCTCCGGTGCCGCCCGCGGCCAGCACGTTGATGGCCACCCCTATGAGCAGGCTCGCAGCCGCCTCCAGAATGGTCGCCGCGGCAATGCACGCGGCCCGCAGCACGGACCTGGGGCTCGTCTCGAGCAGGGGGTAGCTCGCCGTCTTGTCCGCGTGACGAGAAGCGCTTGAATCCTTGACCATTGTCCTCACTTCACCCTCTCCAGCCTGCCGTCGCGGATCTCGAGCACCGCGTCGGCCGCCCCGTCGAGGTCGCCGGAGTGCATGACGCAGACGACCGTGCGGCCGCGGCGGCCCTCGCCCGCGAGCCAGGCGCACAGGGAGGCCCGCGCCCCCTCGTCGAGGTTCTGGAGCGGCTCGTCCAGCAGCAGCGCCCCCGAGCGGGCCGAGAGCGCCCGCAGCAGCCCGACCTTCTGGCGCTCGCCGAAGGAGAGGCCGCCGCGGCCGGCGTCGACCTCCCTGCCCGCGAGGGCCCCGACCCCGAGGGCGGCCGCGGCCCCGGGGTCGGGCTCGGCGCCGAGCATGTTGTCCTCGAGCGTGCCCGGCACGAGCGGGACGGGGTAGGTGAGGTAGGGCGCGCGGGCGAGCGAGGGGTCGGCCGCGGCCTCGCCCTCGAGGCAGGCCGGGTCGGAGAGCCCGCGCAGGTAGTCGAGCAGGCTCGACTTGCCCGCCCCGTTGGCGCCCCTCACCACCACGAGCGAGCCCGCCGGGACCACGAAGGGCTCGCTCGTGAACAGCGGCGGCTCGCCGGCCTCGCGGGCCTGGGCGCTCGCCCACAGCGACGTCCGCCCCAGGCGCAGCGCGACGCCCTCCCCCGCGCCCCGGTAGAGCCCGCCGAAGCCGGAGGGCTCCGCGGCGTCGCGGGCGAGGGCCCTCATCAGCCTGATGCTCGTGAGGTTGGACGCATAGTGACTCTTGAACCTGCTGAGGTCGTTCAGCGGGGCCTGGAGTATCCCCGTGAGCTGATAGCAGGTCACCAGCATCCCGGGGGTGATGCTCCCCGAGGCAAGAATGACCAAGCCCACGAGCATGGTGAGTGGCTTAAGCACGCAAGAGAGCGCGGCGGGGCTCTGGGACGCCAGGGTCTCAAAGAAGCGGCTGCGCTTCAGATACGGCAGGTAGGATGCCGTCACCTTGTCAAAGCGCGAGGAGAACGCCTCGTCGGCGGGGATGGCGTTGATTGACTTCTTGTTCTCGACGATGCTCTGGAGCTCGTCCAGCCAACCCTCCCTCCGTGCCATGGTCGCCTCCTGGGCCTTGTCGGCACGGTCGCTCAGCCTCGTGACCATGAGGTAGTACAGCACGCCATAGCACACGAAGAGCCCGGCAATCCAGGCGCTTACCGAGCAGGCCATGAGCAGAAGGGCAACGACGGCAATCGCGCTTCCCAAAACCTGCACGCTCACGGTCACGCAGATGTCTCCGTAGATGAACGAAGCGTTGGCCACGAGGTTGTAGTAATGCCCCTTGCTGGACCGGGAGAAGATGGACTCTGGCATGTTGAGCACGTTAGCAAGCGTCTGGTTCGAGGCCTCTATCTGCATCCGCATGGCCCGCCTGAAGGGAAGCCACTGCCCGAGGAAGAATCCCGCCGCAGACGCCGCGAGCGCGATGGCAAAGTAGAGCGCGAGCATCTCGAGTGCCGTTGTATCCTCTGGCTGAGCCACCACCTCGTCGATTATCTCGCCGAGGAGCAGGCTGGCGACGGCGGCAAGGACGTTGCTCGCCACAATGCAGAGGGCCGTTGCCACGTTCACGGCATTCAGCTGAAAGACGGGGTATGCCACCTGCGCTTTCTTCTTCATG
>CAZCTE010000171.1:0-3513 GCA_964501395.1 uncultured Atopobium sp. | reverse complement strand
TCGACCTCATCCGCGACCTCCACGACGACCTGGGCAACTCGGTGGTCTTCATCTCGCACAACATGGGCGTCATCGCCACGCTCTGCGACCGCGTGGCCGTGATGTACGGCGGGCGCATCGTGGAGCGCGGCACCGTGGACGAGATCTTCTACGAGACCGCCCACCCCTACACCACGGGGCTGCTCGCCTGCATGCCCACGCTCTCGGGCCCGCGCGAGGAGCCGCTCGTGCCCATCCCCGGCATGGTCCCAGACCCGCGCAGCGCCCACGAGGGCTGCCCCTTCGCGCCGCGCTGCCCGCACCGCATGAACGTCTGCCTGCGCGCGCAGCCGCCCGAGTTCGTCCTGTCCGAGCAGCACTCCTGCGCCTGCTGGCGCTGCGTGTCGGAGGGCGCCTCGGACACGGTGCTTGAGGTGCCGTCCGTGGGGCCGGCTGTGGCGTCGCCCGCGGGACCGGCCACCGGATCGGCCGTTGACGAGCGAGGAGGTGCGCGATGAGCGCGGAACCCACCACGAGCGCCCCGGACGTCGCGATGCCCGCGGACGGCGCGGCGCTGCTGAGCGTCCGCGGCCTCACCAAGGCCTTCCCCATGCGCGTGGGGCGCCGCCGCGAGAGCGTGCCCGTGGTCGAGGGCGTGAGCTTCGAGGTGGCCGCAGGCGAGTCCGTGGGGCTGGTCGGCGAGTCGGGCTGCGGCAAGACCACCGTGGGCCGCACGATCATGGGGCTCTACCGCCTCGACGGCGGGTCCATGGCCATCGACGGTCGCGAGGTGGGGCCGCGCGACGGCGAGCTCGTGCGCGACACGGTGCAGATGGTCTTCCAGGACCCCTACACCTCGCTCGACCCGCGCCAGACCATCCTGAACATCCTCTGCGAGCCCCTGCGAATCCGCGGCACGGTGCCGCGCTCCGAGTGGCGCGAGCGTGCCGCGGCCGCCGTGGAGCGCGTGGGCCTCAAGGCCGACTGCCTGGACCGCTACCCGTTCTCGCTGTCCGGCGGCCAGCGTCAGCGCGTTGCCATCGCGCGGGCCCTCATCTGCGACCCGCGGCTCGTGATCTGCGACGAGGCGGTCTCGGCCCTCGACGTCTCGGTCCAGGCCCAGGTGCTCAACATGCTCGAGGACCTGCAGGCCGAGACGGGCGTTGCGTACCTGTTCATCAGCCACGACCTGGCGGTGGTGCGCCACCTCTGCAGCCGCGTGGTGGTCATGTACCTCGGCCGCGTGGTGGAGGACGCCCCGGTGGACGCGCTCTTCTCGCGCCCGCGCCACCCCTACGTGGAGGCGCTGCTCTCGGCCGTGCCCGAGCCCGACCCGCGCCGCGCGCGCTCCAAGCGGCGCATCATGCTCGACGGGGAGCTCCCGCCGCTGACGGACCTGCCGCGGGGCTGCGTCTTCTGCACGCGCTGCCCGCACGCCACCGACCGCTGCCGCGAGGAGCGCCCCGAGCTCGAGACCTGCGGGGAGGGGCACCACGTGGCCTGCCTGCGCTGGCGCGAGCTCGAGCTGCACGGCTGCGGCGAGGATCCCGGGACCGTCGGCGCGGCGGGCGAGAGAGGGTAGGCGGGGCGCGTGCGCCCCTGTGCATACGAACCACGAGGAAGGACACGAGCATGAGCAAGACCATGATGATGACGAGGCGATCGCTTCTGGGCGGCGCCGCCACGGCGGCCGCCCTCGCGCTCGCGGCCTGCAGCAGCTCCGACAGCGACACCTCCGAGGACGGCGCTGACGCGAAGGAGCTCACGCTCTACGCGGCGATCTCCCCGGCCACGCTGGACCCGCAGAACGACTCCAACTCCGACGACGCCGAGATCACCGGCCTCCTCGGCGAGGGCCTCTTCCGCTACGCGGCCGACGGCACCACGCCCGAGCCGGCGGTCTGCACGTCCTACACCGTCTCGGACGACGGCATGACCTACACCTTCACGCTCGGCGAGTCCGTCTGGCAGGACGGCACCGCCGTCACGGCCGGCGACTTCGTCTACGGCCTGCAGCGCCTCTTCAGCCCCGACCTGGCCTCCGAGAACGCCAGCAGCTACCTCTCCTACATCGACGGCGCCGCCGCGATCTACAACGGCGAGGCCGACGTCTCCACCCTCGGCGTGAGCGCGCCCGACGACTCGACCCTGGTGGTCACGCTCGCCTCGGTGCTGCCGTCCGTGACGGTGGAGGCCTTCTTCACCTCCGCCCAGACCTACCCGATGAACCAGACGGCCATCGAGGAGGGCGGCGACGGCTGGTCCACCGACCCGGACTACCACCTCTCCAACGGCCCCTACGTCCTCTCCGAGTACAACGCCGACTCCACCGTCGTGCTCGAGCGCAACGACGCCTACGCCGGCTCCGGCCCCGCCGAGGCCGACAAGATCACCTTCCAGCTCTACTCCGACTCCTCGGCGGCCGACGTCGCCATGGCCAACGGCGAGCTCGACTACTACAAGTACGCCACCGACTCCCTGATCGCGCAGATGGGGGACTCGGCCGAGGTGGTCAACGCCGAGATGCTGGCCACGTCCTGCTTCTTCATGAACTGGCGCTGCGCCCCGCTCGACGACGTGCGCGTCCGCGAGGCCATCTACCTGGCCATCGACGCCTCCTACACCAACGAGACGCTCGAGAGCGGCTACGGCACCATCGCGCGCGGCCTGGTGGGCGAGAAGTTCTCCGACCCGGCGGGCGGCTCGTTCCGCACCGACGACAACGCGCTGGTGGAGGACTACTCCGACGACCAGCTCGAGCGCGCCAAGGAGCTGCTCTCCGAGGCGGGCTACCCGGACGGCGAGGGCCTGCCCAAGCTGGTGTACCTGACCTCCAACTCCACCAAGGGCAACCAGCGCGCGGAGTTCTTCCAGGCGCTGCTCAAGGACACCCTGGGCATCGAGGTCGAGGTGGGCTCCTACGACACGCCCACGTACCTCTCCATGATCGGCGGCTCCGACTACGCGTTCTCGTACATGACGATGAGCGCCTCGTGCGACAACGCGCTCGAGATGCTCTCCAACTTCACGACCGACTCCGACATGTTCGGCATCTCGATCTCCGAGTTTGACGAGGTCTTCGAGCAGCTCCAGGCCGAGGCCGACGCAGACGCCCAGTCCGAGCTCATGCACGAGGCCGAGAACATCCTGCTGCAGGACTACTTCGCGTTCCGCCCGATCGTCTACGGCTACGCGATCAACATGTTTGGCTCCGAGGTCGACCCCGACAGCGTGACCATCGACCCCACGGCCCTCACGATTCACTCCTACCTCACCAAGACCAGCTGGTAGGACGCTCGCATCACCGATGACCGATGGCCCCGTCGCCCGCGCCCGGGCGGCGGGGTCGCGCACAGGGAGGACGCATGACCGCTGTCACGGACCTCATGGGCTCGACCTCCTGGGTCGAGGGCGCCGTCGACGCGCTCGCCGTGCCGCTCGCGCGCGGTGCCGACTTCTCGGAGCTCTTTCTCGAGGACCGGCACGAGACGCGCGTCTCGTCCAACGGCGAGCAGGTCACGGCCTCGTCCTCGA
>CAZCTE010000170.1:0-3522 GCA_964501395.1 uncultured Atopobium sp. | reverse complement strand
TACGAAGCCGCCTCCACATCGGCGCTCATTTCGCTGCGCTTGCGCCGAGGGGGCAGGAATGCCACCGTGCCAGCAATGAGAGAAGCGCCCATTGCGAGCGTGTACGTCACTATATGCCCCTCGATCGGATCGAATACCGACGCGAGGAAGAACGCAACAAAGGCCGTTGCAAGCCAGAGAAGGTAGCAGACAGCAACCGAGCAGACAACACGCCGAAGTACGCCGCCCTCAAAGAAGGCATAGGTTCGTACGAACGAGCTGATGAGCAGGACATACATGAGCAGGCTGAGCACTACGGCGGAGGCAGCGAAGCTGTCACGAAGGACCCCCGTGAACGGCTCGGTCTTTACGCCGAAGATGAGGATGCAGCATACGAAGGCGAGGGCGGATAGGAGGACGGTCTTCAATTCTTTTCTCACGGCAAACACCTCCTAGAGAGGTCGGGGCTTCCTATCGGGAAGCAATAGTGGATGTCGGCGTCTAGAGGGCAGACGCCGACGCCGAGCAAACAAACTTGTTCAGGACACTGGGGAGCAGCGTCTTGCATACGATGAACTCCGCCACTTCTTCCCCTCTCAGCATGAAGACCTTCAGGGACTATTCAGCCCATATGAAGAATGCTTAATGCGTTATCTGCAATCACAAGTCCACGTTCGGCAGAGATGAGGACGCGAGTGGCAACCCTTGTTTCGTGCACGGTGGCAAGAGGAGTACGAGCGGCAGGTTCGCGCATCGAGCGGCAGGCCCGCGCATCCAGCGGCAGCCTCACGGCGCCCCCGTGTAACCATCGTGGAACCCGCTTGCGCGGGAAGCTTCTCGTCTACAATCAGTCGGTACGCGAATTGGCATGGCTATGCCACGTTGCCACGTCTGCGCCGAACCGGCGCGGCCGCAACACTCAGGCATGGCCACGCGCAATGGCACGGCACCATCGAACTGGCACGGTCGCAACGACCGCCTCATATCCCTGCAGGCACGCACCATCGCACCACGAAAGGACCCGCTCAGGAATGCCCAAAAAAGACATAGCGCTCAAGATCATCCCGCTGGGGGGCTTGGACGGCATCGGCAAGAACATGACCGCCTTCGAGTACGGTCAGGACATGGTCCTTGTCGACGCCGGCCTCATGTTCCCCGACGAGGGCCTGCCCGGCATCGACCTCATCCTGCCCGACTACACCTACGTCCTGGAGAACGAGGACAAGCTCCGCGGCATCATCATCACGCACGGCCACGAGGACCACACCGGCGCGCTGCCGTACCTCCTGGCCGACCTCACCCGCAAGGTCCCCATCTACTCGAGCAAGCTCACCCTCGGCATCATCCAGGGCAAGCTCGCCGAGCACAACATCAAGAGCCCCAAGTTCCGCGAGGTCGAGGACGGCACCACCGTCAACCTCGGCGCCTTCACCGTCACGTTCTTCGCGATGACGCACTCCATCCCGGCGGCCTTCGGCGTCTTCCTGTCCACGCCCGCCGGCACCGTCATGCACACGGGCGACTTCAAGTTCGACCAGACGCCCATCGACGGCAAGCGCCCCAACTTCCAGGCCATCAACAAGTTCGCCTCCCAGGGCGTTGACCTGCTCCTCTCGGACTCCACCAACGCCACGCGCCCCGGCTTCACGCCGTCCGAGGCCGCCGTGGGCCGCGACCTTCGCCACGTCATCAAGAACGCCCCCGGCCGCGTCTTCGTGGCGGCGTTCTCGAGTCACATCCACCGTCTCCAGCAGATTTGTGACGCCGCGGTGTCCGTGGGCCGCAAGGTGGTGGTCACGGGCCGCTCCATGCTCACCAACACCAAGGTCGCGCGCGAGCTGGGCTACCTCAAGATCGACGAGGAGAACATCATCGACTCGTACGACCTCGACCGCATCCCGGACGACAAGATCGTGGTCCTGTGCACCGGCTCCCAGGGCGAGCCCCTCTCGGCCCTCGCGCGCATGGCCACGGGCGAGCACAAGTCGCTCTCCATCCACGAGAGCGACACCGTGATCATCTCCGCCACGCCCATCCCCGGCAACGAGAAGAGCGTCCAGGCCATCATCAACGAGCTCTCCAAGATCGGCTGCGAGATCTTCGACCGGAACAAGGGCACCGTCCACGTCTCCGGCCACGCGAGCCAGGAGGAGCTCAAGCTCATGCTGGCCATGGCCAAGCCGCGCGCCTTCATGCCGGTCCACGGCGAGGCGCAGCACCTGCGCGCCCACGCGGAGCTCGCGGTGCAGATGGGCATGCCCCAGAACCGCATCTTCGTGGTGGAGAACGGCGACACGCTCGAGATGGTGCGCCACAAGGTGCGCCGCGGGCGGGCCATCGAGTCCGGCGTGGTGTACGTCGAGGGCGGCTCGGTCACCGAGGCCAACCCCATGGTCCTGCGCGACCGCCAGAAGCTCGGCGCGGACGGCGTGGTCACCTGCACCGTGGTCCTGCGCAAGCGCGGGCGCTCCGCATCGGCGATCGAGATCTCCGGCCGCGGCGTCTCCTCCGCCGCGGACGAGCTCCTCTGCGACGAGGCCCAATCCGTCGTGCGCGCCCAGGTCGAGAAGGTCCTGGGCTCCGGCAGCGCGAGCATCGACGCCCTGCGCCGCGGGGTGCGCAACGCCCTCTCCAACCTGCTCTGGAACAAGACGCACTCCCGGCCGATGATCATACCGGTAGTCATGGAGGTCTGATGGCCGCCAGTCGCAGCAAAAACGCAGCATCTCGCAGCAAGAAGTCAGGAGGCTCCAAGGGGTCGGCGCGGTCGAGGAGGCAGTCGGGCGCCCGCGGCGGGCTCGAGCTCGGCTCCATGCAGATGGACATCCTCGGCGTGGCGCTGGCCGTCTTTGCCATAGCGCTTCTCGTCACCCTGCTCGTGCCCTCCACGGCGCTGGTCACGAGCACCCTGCACGACTTCCTCGCGCTCGCCTTCGGCGCGGCGGCGATCCTCGTGCCCGTGGCGCTCTTCCTCTTTGCGCTCACCTTCTTCACCAAGCGCGAGGGGGCCGTGCCGGGTCACGTGGCCGCGGGCCTGGCCCTCATCGTGCTCTCAGTCATGGCCCTGCTCTCGCTCAACCACGACGGGGCGTCGCTCGACTCCTCCGTGGTCTTTGACGCCGCCGTGGCCGAGGCCGCGGGCGGCTACGTGGGCGGCGCCGTGGCCTGGTGCCTGCTCGAGCTCGTGGGCCAGGTCGTGGGCGACGTCGTGCTCGGGGGCGTGATCGTGGCCGGCGTGGTGCTCTGCGGCTTCTCCATCTCGGACGCCGTGGCCCGCGCCCGCGCGGGGCTCTCCGAGCTCGCAGAGGAGCGCCGCGCCCGCGCGGAGGAGCGCCGCAGCCAGGCCATCATCGACGCCGCGGCGGACCTTGACGCGACGCCCGCGGCCCCGGCGCCCCACGCCTCGCTCTTCGACGAGACGGGCGAGGGCGCCACGAGCTTCATCGGCGACCGCAAGACCACCGTCCTCAAGCGGGGTCGGGGCAGGGCCGCGCAGGCCGAGGCCGCCGAGAGGCCCGATGACGCCCCCGCCGCCACCACGCG
>CAZCTE010000169.1:1279-3558 GCA_964501395.1 uncultured Atopobium sp. | reverse complement strand
CTCATCAAGAACCGCTACGTGGCGCGCACCTTCATCCAGCCCACGCAGGAGCTCCGCCAGATGGGCGTGCGGCTCAAGCTCAACGCCCTGCCCGACGTGGTCCGCGGCAAGCGCCTGGTCATGGTCGACGACTCGATCGTGCGCGGCACCACCTCGCGCCAGATCGTGCGCCTGCTCAAGGCCGCCGGCGCGACCGAGGTGCACGTGCGCTCGGCCTCGCCCATGGTGCGCTGGCCGTGCTTCTACGGCATAGACACCGGCAGCCAGGACCAGCTCATCGCCGCGCGCATGTCCCTCGAGGAGATCCGCTCGTTCATCGAGGCGGACTCCGTGGGGTTCCTCTCCATCGAGGGGCTCCTCTCCTGCGTGCCCTCCCACGAGGGCCGCGGCTACTGCATGGCCTGCTTCACCGGGGAGTACCCCGTGGAGATACCGCGCTCGTTCTGGGGGGAACGGTTCCTGCCCGGCTTCGAGCCGTGCAACCTGACGTCGGCGTCCGAGGCGTCCCAGATGCCCCTCGAGGACGCCGAGAGCATCCTCATGGGAGACGACGGACGCGCGGAGTGACGCCGGCCGAGGGGGACGCCCCCCGCGCCGTGCGCCAACGTGCAGGGCATGCCGCGCCGCTGACAGAAAGGACCGAGATGGCCGAGAAGACCAAGCACGTGAGCTACGCGGACGCCGGCGTGGACACCGCCGAGGGCGCCCGCGCCGTCGACGCGATCAAGGCGGCCGTGGCCGCCACCTCCCGCCCCGAGGTCATAGGAGGCCTGGGCGGCTTTGGCTCGTGCTTCTCGGCGGCCGCCCTCAAGGACATGGAGGACCCCGTCCTCGTGTCCGGCACGGACGGCGTGGGCACCAAGCTCGCCATCGCCCAGCTGCTCGACCGTCACGAGACGGTGGGCGAGGACCTCGTGGCCATGTGCGTGGACGACATCGTCCCCATGGGCGCCGAGCCGCTCTTCTTCCTCGACTACGTGGCCGTGGGCAAGCTCCGCGCCGAGAGCATGGCCAAGATCGTGGGCGGCATCGCCGAGGGCTGCCGCAAGTCCGGCTGCGCCCTCGTGGGCGGTGAGATGGCCGAGCACCCCGGCGTCATGGCGGAGGGCGACTACGACCTCGCCGGCTTCGTGGTGGGCGTCGTGGACCGGCCCAGGATGCTGGGTCCGGAGCTGGTGCGCGAGGGCGACGTCATCCTGGGCCTGCCGAGCTCGGGCATCCACTCCAACGGCTACTCGCTCGTGCGCAAGGTGGCCATCGAGGGAAGGACGGTCGAGGAGCTGGAGGCCCCGCTGCCGGAGCTCGGCGGGGAGTCCCTCGCCGACGCCGTCATGCGCCCCACCACCATCTACGCGGGGCAGCTCCTCGCCGCCCTGCGCGCCGGCGCCCCCGTTCACGCCATGGCGCACATCACCGGGGGCGGCATCACCGAGAACCTCGACCGCGCCCTGCCCGAGGGCCTGGACGCACTGGTCAGGCGCGGGGGCGCGGAGGGCCCCGCCTGGGACGTGCCGCCCGTCATCACGTACATGGTCAAGGCGGCCGGCCTCACGCTCGACGAGGCATACCGCACCTTCAACATGGGCGTGGGGATGGCGATCCTCTGCGCGCCCGAGGACGAGGAGGGCGTCCGTGCGGCGCTTGCGGCCCAGGGGCTGGAGCCCTTCGAGGTCGGGCGCGTGGTCGCGGGCGAGGCAGGCGCCAAGGGGAGGGTGGTGTACGACGATGAGCGCTAAGCTGGGCGTTCTCATCTCCGGGAGCGGCACCAACCTCCAGGCCCTCATCGACCGCATCGCGGATGGCACGCTCGACGCCTCGATCGAGCTCGTGGTGAGCTCGCGCCCGAGCGCCTACGGCCTCAAGCGCGCCGAGGCGGCCGGCCTGCAGACCCTCACGCTCTCCAAGGAGATCTACGCCGACCCCGAGGAGGCGGACGAGATCATCGCCGCCGAGCTCTGCCGCCGCGGCGTGGACTACGTCATCATGGCGGGTTACATGCGCAAGGTGCACGACCCCATCCTCGCCGCGTTCCCCAACCGGGTGGTGAACCTGCACCCGGCGCTGCTGCCGAGCTTTCCCGGCGCGCATGCCATCCAGGACGCCTACGACCGCGGCGTCAAGGTGACGGGCGTGACCGTGCACTTTGCCAACGCGGACTACGACGCGGGCCCCATCATCGCGCAGCGCGCGCTCGCCGTGGGGGAGGGCTGGACCGTCGACGAGCTCGAGGAGCACATCCACGAGATCGAGCACGAGCTCTATCCCGAGGTCGTGGGGCT
>CAZCTE010000169.1:0-1179 GCA_964501395.1 uncultured Atopobium sp. | reverse complement strand
TGCTTGGTGTGCGGGAACATGTCCACCGGGGCCACGCGCTCCATGCGGTAGCCGCGCTCGCGCAGGACCCCGAGGTCCCGGGCCTGGGTGGTCACGTTGCAGCTCACGTACACCACGCGCTCAGGCGCAAGCGCAGCCACGCCGGCAAGGAACTCCGGCGTGCTTCCCGCCCGCGGCGGGTCCATGATCACGACGTCGGGCCGCGTTGAGGCGCCGCTCCGCGTCATCCACTCCGTGGCGTCCGCTGCCACGAACGAGCAGCGGTCCTCCACGCCGTTGGCGGCTGCGTTGCGCCGTGCGCAGGCGACGGCCTCGCGCCCCTTCTCGACGCCGGTGACCTGCAGATCGCGCAGTTCGTGCGCCGCGCAGATGCCGATGGTGCCCGTGCCGCAGTAGGCGTCGAGCACGTGCCGCGCACCCGCGGCGCCTTTGAGCGCCAGCCGGTAGAGCACCTCGGTCTGTGCGGGATTGGTCTGGTAGAAGCTCGTGGGGCCAATCTCGAAGGTGCAGCCGAGCAGGCGGTCGTGCATGACGCCGGAGCCAAGAAGCGTGCGGCAGCGACGTCCCAGAATCGCGTTGGTGCGCCGGTCGTTGACGTTGAGGACGATGCTCGTGACCTCGGGGCAGGCGGCGCGCAGCTCGGCCGCCACGCGCTTCTCGTCGCGCAGCTCGGGGACGCGCGAGACCAGGGTGAGCAGCACGTCGTCGGTCTTCCAGCCGCAGCGAACCACGGCGTGGCGGAGCACGCCGGTGCCGCGGTCCTCGTCGTAGGGCGGGATGTGCAGCCGCTCGGCCACCCGCGCCACGGCGTTGAGGACGCCGCGGCCCCGCCCGTCCTCCACCAGGCAGTCCTTGCAGGGCACGATCCGATGTGTGCCGGCCGCGTAGAAGCCGCAGCGCACGCGCCCGTGCGCCGCGTGCGCGAAGGGCGTCGCCGCCTTGTGGCGGTAGCGGACGGGCTCGTCCATCCCGCGAATGGGCTCAAGGGCGGCGCCGTCCTTCTCGGCCATGGCACCCAGGAGCCCCTCCACCTGCTCCTGCTTGCGGCGCAGCTGTATGGGGTAGGGCACCGCGAGCCACTCGCAGCCCCCGCAGTCCCGGGCAATCGGGCAGGTGTAGGTCTTGTATCCCATGCGTCCCTTCGGTCGAAGTGGTGCAAGCATACCCGACTGCGCCCGC
>CAZCTE010000168.1:0-3618 GCA_964501395.1 uncultured Atopobium sp. | reverse complement strand
TCGGCACCGCCGTGGGCGGCAAGAAGATCATCAAGAAGGTGGGCATGGAGATGGTGCGCCTGGAGAAGTACCAGGGCTTTGCCGCCTCCGCCTCCGCCACGGCGTCGCTGCTCATCGCCACGCTCACGGGCCTGCCCGTCTCCACCACGCACACGAGCACCGCGGCCATCATGGGTGCCGGCGCCGCAAAGGACCCCAAGTCCGTCAACTGGGGCGTGGCCAAGGAAATGGTCCTCACCTGGGTGTGCACCTTCCCGGGCTGCGGCATCATCGGCTACATCCTCGCACGGATCTTCCTCGTGCTGTTCTAGCCTCTGGCATCATCCGCCCTCCGCCATCAACGCAAAGGAGTCCACATGCCCCGCATCAAGAAGGAAGACGAGTTCTACACCATGCTCAAGGAGTTCGCCGCCCTCATCTCCGAGACGGCGGACGTCTACAACAAGATCGTCTGCGGCTTCCCCGAAACCAAGACCCTCATCCCGCAGATGAAGGTCTACGAGTCCAAGGCCGACGAGCGCGTCAAGGCCATCATGTCCAAGCTCTACACCTCGTTCATCACCCCCATCGACCGCGAGGACATCTCGAGCCTCGCGCTGGCCATGGACGACGTGGTGGACTCCATGTACAGCGTTGCGGTGCGCCTCGACCTCTTCAACCTGAGCGACCTGCGCCTCGAGGCGCCGCAGATCTCCAAGCTCACGGTCCACGCGGTGAGCGAGATGCAGGAGATGACCAACCACCTGCCCAACTACAAGAAGGATCGCGTGGTTCTGGAGAAGGCCATCGAGATCGGCACCGTCGAGGACGAGGGCGACACCGTCTACCAGCAGGCGCTGCGCCGCCTCTTCTCCGACGAGGAGGATGCGAGCGGCAAGTACGCGGTCACCTGGCTGCGCATCTTCGACCGCATGGAGCTCTGCCTCGACGCCTGCGACCACGTCTCCGGCATCGTCCGCGACATCATCATGAAGGACGCGTAGGGGATTCCCCTCAAACCCGCCCAGGCGCTGCCGCTATCCGCGCCCCGCCGCCGGTTCTCCCGGCTGCGGGGCGCACTTGTCTCGCGCTCTCCCCAGCCGCCCCGGTCACGCTATACTAGCGACGTAGCGTTGCTTAGGAGAGGGCGGCGCGGCCGGTGCGAGCGCCGTGACGGGGCGGACGACCACCCCGTCGCCCCGCAACCGACGAGAGGGGAAGCCATGCTGTACCGCGACTTCAAGGGACTCAGCCTGTCGAGGCTCGGCTTCGGCGCCATGCGCCTGCCCTGCGTGGGGGGCAACGACGCCGAGCCCGACCAGGACGCCGTCAACGAGATGGTCGACTACGCGCTCGACCACGGCGTCAACTACTTCGATACCGCCTGGGGCTACCACGGCGGCCAGTCCGAGATTGTGCTCGGCCGCGCCCTCGCGCGCCACCCGCGCGACGCGTACTACCTCGCGGACAAGTTCCCCGGCTACGACCTCTCCAACATGGGCAAAGTCGAGGAGATTTTCGAGCGCCAGCTCGAGAAGACGGGCGCGGGCCACTTCGACTTCTACCTCATCCACAACGTCTGCGAGCTCAACATCGACGAGTACCTCAACCCCGACCACGGCATCATGCCCTACCTGCTCAGGCAGAAGGAGGCCGGCCGCATCCGCCACCTGGGCTTCTCGGCGCACGGCGACATCCCCGTGATGGAGCGCTTCCTCGAGGCGTACGGCGAGCACATGGAGTTCTGCCAGATCCAGCTCAACTTCCTGGACTGGGAGTTCCAGGACGCGCGCGGCAAGGTCGAGCTGCTCACCAAGTGGGGCCTGCCCGTGTGGGTCATGGAGCCGGTGCGCGGCGGCAAGCTGGCGCAGATCTCCGACGAGCAGGCCGCCCGCCTGCACGAGCTGCGCCCGGAAGAGTCCCTCGCGGCCTGGGCGTTCCGCTTTGTCCAGGGCGTCCCCGAGGTGTGCGTGACGCTCTCCGGCATGTCAAACTTCGAGCAGCTGCGCGAGAACATCGAGACCTTCTCCAAGGAGCGCCCGCTGGACGAGAAGGAGCGGGCCGCGCTGCAGGAGATCGTCGACGGCATGGTGGGCCGCGGGACCGTCCCCTGCACGGCCTGCCGCTACTGCACGAGCCACTGCCCCATGGGCCTCGACATCCCCAAGCTGCTGGAGATGTACAACGAGGCCATCGTGACCGGCGGCAGGGGCGGCTTCATCCCGTCCATGTTCGTGGGCTCGCTGGCGGAGGACAAGCGCCCGGACGCCTGTGTGGGCTGCGGCAGCTGCGCGGCCGTGTGCCCGCAGCAGATCGACATCCCGGGCACCCTCGCCGAGTTCGCGGCCAAGCTCGCCGGGTAGGGGTTGCGGCCGCGGGGCGGCTGGCGCACGGGGCGCATGCAGCCGCTCCGGCCCCTACGGCCCCTACGCCAGCTTCGCCGCCAGCGCCAGGAGCTCGTCCACGTCCTTCTCGCCCGTGGCCCACGAGCAGACAAAGCGCGCGACCACCCGGCCGTCGGGCAGCTCGTAGAAGGTCTCGCAGCCGCAGGCGGCCTCAAAGGCGTCGCGCTGCTCCGGCGTCATCACAAAGAACTGCTGGTTGGAGGCCGAGCTCCCGTAGGGCTCAAAGCCTAGGCCCTGGAGACCCTCGCGCAGGCGCAGCGCGCACGCGTTCGCCTGGCGCGCGAGCCGCCAGTAGAGGGCCTCGCCGCCGTCCGCTGCCGGCTCAAAGGCCGCCTCGAACTGCACCCCCAGCAGGCGCCCCTTGGCCAGCAGCCCGCCGCGCTCCTTCTGTAGGTAGGGGAAGGCCTCGCGCAGGCGCGGGTGCGATATGACCATGGCCTCGCCCATGAGCATGCCGTTCTTGGTGCCGCCCAGGTAGAAGGCGGCGCAGCGCTCGGCGATGTGCCCCAGCGTGAGGCCGCCGGCGGCAGGGGAGGTGAGCGCCGATGCCAGGCGCGCTCCGTCGAGAAAGACCGGCAGGCCGCGGCCGTTCGCCCAGTCGCAGATCGCGTCGAAGCGCTCGAGGTCCCACACGCCGCCGAGCTCGGTGGTGTTGGAGATGTAGACGCAGCCCGGGCGGGTCATGTGGCGGCCCGTCGAGGTCTGGAAGCGCCAGACCCGCTCGGCGGCCTCGGGCGTGAGGAAGCCGTCGGCGTCGTCGGTGGGCAGGACGGTTCGGCCGCACGCGGCCACGGCGCCGGTCTCGTGCACGTTGATGTGGGCGTCCGGCGTGCAGACCGCGCCCTCCCAGTCGCGCAGGAGCCCCGTCACGCCGATCACGTTTGCCGAGGTCCCGCCCACGCAGAACTCAACGTCCACGTCGTCGCGACCGCAGGCGCGGCGGATGAGCTCGCGGGCGCGCTCGCAGTGGGCGTCGCCCTCCTCGGTGTAGCCGGGCGTCTGCTCGTCGTTGGTGGCGAGAAGCGCGGCCATGATCTCGGGCGCCGCGCCCTCTGAGTAGTCGTTGCGGAACATGCGCATGGGTTCTCGTCCGTTCTTCTCGGTATGTGCGGGTGGTTTGCCTTGCCCGATTGTAGCGCGGGCCTTCCCCTCTGCGCCGGCCCGGACGCTTGCGCACGGTCTTGCTGCATCGTCGTTCGACCGGCCCCGGCTGGCTTGTCCGCACCGGCCTCTG
>CAZCTE010000167.1:0-3632 GCA_964501395.1 uncultured Atopobium sp. | reverse complement strand
TGTATCTCGTCCACGAAGAGGACGTCGCCGGCCTCCAGGTTGGTGAGGATGGCGGCGAGGTCCCCCGCGCGCTCGATGGCGGGGCCCGAGGTGGTGTGCATCTTGGCGCCCATCTCGTTGGCCACGATGCCCGCGAGCGTGGTCTTGCCCAGCCCCGGGGGCCCCGAGAAGATCACGTGGTCGAGAGTCTCCCCGCGGGCGCGCGCGGCCTGGATGAGCACGCGCAGGTTCTCCCGCACGCGCTCCTGGCCAATGTACTCGTCGAGGGAGCGCGGGCGCAGGGTCCGGTCCTGGTCCAGGTCGTCCGCCGTGAGCTCGCCCGAGACCTCGCGCGGGCCGGAGCCCGAGCCGCCGGTGTTGCGCACGGGGGCGGGCTCCGCAAAGAGGTCCTTGTCGCTCGCCTCCCACATCACCTACCACTCCCCAGGCGGCGCAGGGCGTAGGAGAGCACCTGCTCGATGGTGACGGCGCCGGCCTCCTCGTGGCCGTCGAGCGCGAGCTCCGCCTCCTGCGAGGTGAAGCCCATGGAGAGCAGCGCCTCTGCGGCCTCCGCCTCCACGCCCGCGCCCGCGGCGGCAGACCCCGCCGGCGCCCCGGCGTCCCCCGGCTCGGAGAGGCCCACGAGCCCGCGCAGCTCGGGGTTCTTGGAGAAGACGTCCGAGAGCTCCACGATGAGGCGGCTCGCCTTCTTGCGGCCCACGCCCGGGACCTGCGCCATGCGGCTGGCGTCCTGCGCGGTCACGATCTGCGCGAGCGCCGCGGGCGTGAAGGTGGAGAGCACCGCCAGCGCCAGGCGCGGCCCCACGCCGGAGATGGCGCGCAGCTGGTCGAAGAGGGCGCGCTCGTCCCGCGTGGCAAAGCCGTAGAGCTCCATCGCGTCCTCGCGCACGATCAGGCGGGCGAGCACGGTCACGCCGGCCTCCCCCGCGGGCGGCAGGGCCGCGGCGGTGGTGGACGAGACGCCGAGCTCGTAGCCGACGCCGCCCACGTCCAGCACGATGCGGCTGGGCAGCACCTCGAGCAGCGTGCCGGTGAGCTGGACTATCACGAAGGGACCCTCCTTGCCTCCCCGAGGTTCTTGGTGCGCGTCACGTTGGCGTGGCAGACCGCCGCGGCCAGGGCGTCCGCCGCGTGGTCCGGCTTGGGGTCGTGGTCGAGCGCGAGGACGGTGCGCACCATGTACGTGACCTGGCGCTTGTCCGCCGCGCCGGTGCCCACCACGGCCTGCTTGATCTGCATGGGGGTGTACTCCCCCACAGAGAGGCCCGCCGTGGAGCAGGCCACGATGGCCGCGCCGCGCGCCTGGGCCGTGGCCAGGGCCGACTTGGTGTTCTCGCCAAAGTAGATGTTCTCTATGGCGAGCTCCGTGGGCCCGTAGCGCTCTATGACGCGCCTGAGCTCCGAGTATATCCTGCCGAGCCGAACGTCTATGGCCTCGCCCGCGTGCGTGGTGACGCAGCCGTAGGCCCGGGCGCGGCACACGGGGCCGCGCGTCTCGACCACGCCCCAGCCCGTGTGGGCCAGGCCGGGATCTATGCCCAGAATGACCAGCTCCGCCACCTCCCCCGCGTGCGCGTCTTGGGGCCTGCATGCGTGCCAGGGCCCGCGGGCCCACGGCGCGGGCCGGGTCGCCCACCGCCGCAATGACCCTCCATACGAACGTTCGTTCTATGATAGCACGCGCTTGCGAGAAGGCAAGCGAGGCCGGGGCGCGCCCGACGGCCGGAAACCGCGGCCCACCGGCCCAGCGCCCACGGCCCCCAACCTCAGTTCTCCGAGAACGGGCCCTCCCACAGCGACTGCGAGGGGCCGTCCTCGGGGCCGTGCCTGCGATGCGGGCCCTCCTCGTGCGGCGCCGGGCCCCCGGGCCCCATGGGAGAGAAGCCCCCGCCCGGCAGGAAGTCCCGCAGGTAGCCCACGAGGTCGCTGAACTCGCGCTGCTCGTCCGCCACGCTCGGCCCGGCGGGGCCGCGCCCGGCGTACCCCTCGGGGCCGTCGCCCTCGCCCCCCGCGGACGAGAGGGCCTCCCTCATGAACTCCTCGGCGCGCTCCTCGGGCGGGCGCACGTGGTCCTCCCACGCAAGGCCCACAGGCTCGCGGGCCTCGGCGAACGTCTTGGAGGAGACGGCCAGGACGGCGCCGCGGCCCGCCCGCACGAGGGCCGTCTCGCGAAGGCGGGCCAGGATGGCCGCCACCAGCTCCCCGTGACCGCGCTCGGCCACGATGTCGGTGAGCCCCAGCTCCCACTCCACCCTGCCGGACAGGACCACGTCAACGAACTCCACCTGCCCCTCCACCGTGGGGAAAGCCTCGTCAAGCCCCTCCACGTCCGGCGCGGCCACGCCGGAGAACGCGGCCGCGGGCATGACGGGCGAGATGGTGTTGCGCATGTGCGCGAGGACCGCCACGTTGGAGCGATAGAGGTCGCCGAGGGGCTGGAGACGCGCGGCGCAGACGCCCCGGGGGGCCTCGAGCGCGTAGGCGGTCTTGTCGTCCGAGCCCAGGGCGAGCGAGCCCGTCTCCCGCGCCAGCGCCGCGAGGCGCGCCTGGGCGAGGTCGGCCGCGAGCGCGGCGTCGGCGTCCCTAGGCGCCTCGAAGCGGGTGACGTTACCCTCGGGCAGGCGCAGGGCGCGCACGGTCTTCTCGGCAAGCTCCCGCGCAGCGTCATCCGCGGCCGCCACGAGCGCGCGCACGTGCGTGGGGCCCAGCGCGTCGGTTGCGAGCGTGGCCACGAGGAGCGAGCCCAGGCTCCCGTCCACCACCAGGCAGGCGTCCGCGCAGCCCGAGCGCTCGCGCGCGCTGGCGAGGCCGCTCACGAGCGCGCCCCAGGTTGCGAGCGGCGCGTCGTAGACCTCGGGGGTGAGGGGCTCGGCGAGCGGGCCCTCCGCGGAGGGGTCCAGGTCGCACACGAGCAGCGCCTCCTCGTGGCTCGGGGCCTGCGCCGCGAGCTCGCCCCACGGCGCGAGGACAAAGCTCGACCCGCAGAACACCTGCGAGTCGTAGCACCCCACCGGCCCCACGCCCACGATCCACGCGCCCGTGGCCTCCGCGTCCGAGGGGAAGCGGCCCTCGGCGAGCGAGCTGCCGAGCGCGCTCGAGGGGTCGTCCACGGCAAAGCCGTAGCCGGAGAGGAAGAGGATGACGTCGACGTCGTACTGGTAGTCGTCGTACTCGTCCAGGTCGTCGTAGGTGAAGGCCACGCCCAGGCGGGCGCCGGCGAACTCGACCTCGGGCAGGGTCCAGGGGTCGCGCTCGTCGTCGTTCTCCCGGGACATGGCCTGCGCGACGGCGGAGAGGCGCACGGGGGCGACGTCGCCGCGGTTCATGAGCATGGCCTCGTGCAACGGGACGCCATCGAGGTCCGAGAGCACGGGGACGAGGCAGGGGCAGGCGAGCTCCTCCAGCAGGCCCGCGAGGCACTCGGCGAGGTCGATGAGGTAGCCCTCCCGATCCGGGCGCGAGACGGGCATGGCGCCGCAGAGCACGGGCGCCGGGAAGACGAGAAGGTCGACGCCCTGCGCGTCCGCCTTCTGGGAGAGCTCCACCATGCGCGCGGCCGTGGCGTCGAAGTCCCCGGCGCGCGTGCTCATCTGTGCGATTGCGATCTTCATGCGTGGCCCCCGTCGACGGAC
>CAZCTE010000166.1:0-3639 GCA_964501395.1 uncultured Atopobium sp. | reverse complement strand
GGCGCCGCCTGACGGGAGTATAGCACCTCTTTGCCCCGCGGGCCACGGCTCGCGAGCCTTATCACCATATCTTGAGGCCGTCTTAAGGCCGTCCTGAGGCCAGCTGGGCGACCGGTCACCCCGTCACGGCGCCCGTCGCGCGCGAGGCCCGCCGCCCGAGGGCGACGTCGCTCACGCCTCGGCGTCCGCCCTGCGTGCGTCGCGCGGCCTGCGCCTGACCACGATGGCCCCGATCTTCTCGACGAGCTCGACCGCGCGGGCCTCGCCCGCGGACGTGAGCCCCACGGTGGCGGCGCGCGTGCCGGCGCCCTGCTCGCGCTCGACCAGGCCGAGCTGCGCGAGGGACTGGACGGACATGGAGATGGTGGGCTGGAGGAGCCCCAGCATGTCGACGAGCTCCATGATCGAGAGGTCCTTGCCCGCAACGTGGAGCCCCAGCAGCACGAGGTCGCCGGCCTTGCAGTAGAGCGACCCCATGGCGTCGGCGTACTTGCACACGCGCTCGGCGGAGGTCCGCGAGAGCGCCTTGCCCGTGGGGATCTGCGAGCGGGTGAGCTCGGCGAGCTCCATCACGCGCTCGCGCCCGCGCTCCGAGACGGCGCAGACGACGTTGCGCCGGTCCTCGCTCCCCTCGGTGCGCTCGATGAGGCCGAGCGAGAAGAGGCGGTTGGTGCGGTGCGTCATGGTGGGTCGCAGCGCCCCCTGGTACTCGGCGATGGCAGAGGTCTTCATCGGGGCGCCCGCCTCGCAGAGCCGGCAGAGGATGGCGAACTCCTCGAACGTGAGCCGCTCCTCGGACTCGACCGACTGTCGCACGATGTTGTACGCCCTACGCACGGACATGAATTCCTTGACGTCCACTGCCACGCCCCCGTCTGTGGATGGCCTCAACGGGCCGCGGGCCCGCCGCGCGGGCCCCTGCGTATAGTTGTCCCGCAGTATACTCGCCCCGCCGCACGAACAGGACGCTGATACCTTGCTGAAATAAAAAAAGTAGATAACAGTGTTCTGTCACTTGGTCAGCGGCAGGTGAGGAGCTCCATGCCAGCGCTAGGGCGCGGACTACGTGTCCGACGCCGCAGGCCCGGCCCGAGCGCGGGGCGCGTCGGGCCGGGCCGCCCTACATGCTCTGCGGCGCGCTGACGCCGATGAGCCCGAGGGTGAGCCCGAGCACGCGGCGGGTGGCGTCGCAGACGGCGAGCCGGGCGTGCGAGAGGCCCTCGTCGAGCGGCCGCCCCGAGCCGGGGAGCACCTGGCACGCGCCGTAGAAGGAGTGGAACTCCCCGGCGAGCTCCTCGGCGTAGTGCGTGAGGCGGAACGGTGCGCGGTCGCGCGCGCAGCCCTCCACGAGGCCCGGGAACTCGGAGATCTTCCGGGCGAGCGCCGCCTCGGCGGGGTCGGTGAGCAGCGACAGGTCGCAGCCCTCCCCCACCGCGCGCGCCGCCACCTCGTCCATGCCCAGCTCCTGCGCCTCCTCGAGCGTGACACCGGCGCCGCGGCGCAGGATGGAGCAGATGCGCGCGTGGGCGTACTGCACGTAGTAGACGGGGTTGGTGTTGTCCTGCCGCTTGGCGCGCTCGATGTCGAAGTCGATCATCTGGTTGGAGGACTTGGAGATGAGCGTGTAGCGCGTGGCGTCGGCCCCCACCTCGGAGAGGAGCTCGTCGAAGGTGACCATCGTGCCCTTGCGCTTGGACATGCGCACGGGGTGTCCGTCGCGCAGGAGGTTCACGAGCTGGCCGAGCAGCACCTCGAACTGCGTGGGGTAGCCGAGCGCCTCGCAGGCGGAGCGGACGCGCTGGATGTAGCCGTGGTGGTCGGCCCCCCAGATGTCGATCACGTGGTCCACGCGCTGGAACTTGTTCCAGTGGTAGGCCACGTCCGAGGCGAAGTAGGTGTACTCGCCGTTGGTCTTGATGAGCACGCGGTCCTTGTCGTCGCCGAAGGTGGTGGAGCGGAACCACAGGGCGCCCGCCTCGTCGCGGTAGAGGTGGCCCATCTCGTCCAGCGCCGCAAGCGCGCGGTCCACGGCCGAGGTGCCGTCCTCGCCCCTCTCGTAGAGGCTGCGCTCCGAGAACCAGACGTCGAAGTCGCAGCGCGCCTCGTGGCAGGTCTCGCGGATGGAGTCGAGCATCCAGCGGTAGGCGCGCTCGCGGAACTCGGCCATGCGCTCGTCCTCCGAGGCGTCCGCCCAGCGGCCGCCGTCCTCCTCCACAAAGCGCGCGGCGATGTCCACGATGTAGTCGCCGCCGTAGGCGTTGCCGCCCAGGGCCTCGTTGAAGGCGTCGGTGAGCGGGTGGGTCTCGGGCGCGGCGTCGGCCTCGTCCGCGACGAAGGCCTCGCGATCGGCGAGAAGCGCCGCGCGTGCGGCGGCGAGGTCGCAGCCTCGCTCCCCCATCACGTCGAGAAGCTGGCGGTAGCGCATGGAGATCGAGTGGCCGAAGACGTCCATCTGCGAGCCGTGGTCGTTGACGTAGTACTCGCGCTCCACGTCGTAGCCCACGTGCTCGAGGACGCGGCAGAGCGAGTCGCCGATGGCCACCCAGCGCCCGTGGCCGATGTGCAGCGGCCCCACGGGGTTGGCGGAGACGAACTCCACCTGGACCTTGGTCCCCGCGCCCGCGGTGGAGCGGCCGTAGTCCTCGCCCTGCTCGCGGACGGTGCGGAAGACCTCGTTGGCCGAGGCGGCCGCGAGGTAGAAGTTGATGAAGCCGGGGCCCGCCACCTCGACGCGCTCGACCGAGGGGTCGGATGCCAGGTGGGCCACGATGGCCTCGGCGATCTGGCGCGGGGCGCGGTGCGCGAGCTTCGCGGAGCGCAGGGCCACCGTGGAGCTCCAGTCGCCGTTGGCCGTGTCGGCCGGGCGCTCGAAGCCGAGGTCGTCGACCTCGAAGGGCGGCAGGTCGCCGGCCTCCTGGGCGGTGGTGATGGCGGCTCGGACAAGCTCCTCGATCTTCTCGGGCATGCGACGTGCTCCCGTCTTCTCTCGCGTTGCGTTCACGGCTGAAAGAGTGTAGCAGAGGGCCGGGGTCCCGCCTCGCGGCGCCGGGCCGCGAAGAGCCGGGCCGCGCGGGGCCCGGCAGGCGGCGCCGGACCGGCGAGCCAGGCTGGCCGGCCGCCGGCCTAGCCCTCCGACGGCCTCCCGGACTCGGCGCGCTCCTCGCGGGCCAGGCGGCTCCTGAGCTCCGCGAGCCCCGGCTCCAGGCCCACGGGGTAGGTCTGCGGGTTCAGGAACCGGGCCACGGCGGGGTCAAGGCGCATGAGGGCCTCGCGGCAGCGCTCGCGGGCCGCCTCGATCCCCTCGGGCGCGCCCACGCGCTCGCCGCGCTCCACCAGAGGGACGAGCAGCTCCCGCGGCTCGCCGGAGAGGCGGTGCGTGACGTAGGGGTCCAGGATGTCCACCATCTCGCGCGCCGCGGCGCCCCCTGCCGCGCCCCCGCGGACCGCCCCGTCCACCACGATCATGTCCGCCTCGGGGCGACCGGCCTGGTCGTAGTAGCGCAGCACGTGCTGGACGCCCGGCACGGTGCGCTTGTAGGACTGCTCGGAGAGCTTGATGACCGGGGTCCAGGGGGCCTCCGGGCCGGGCCGCACGGCGGAGAGCTTGTAGACGCCGCCGAGCGAGGGCTGGGGGTCGCA
>CAZCTE010000165.1:0-3651 GCA_964501395.1 uncultured Atopobium sp. | reverse complement strand
GTGGGCAACCACTGCGTGGGCGCCAAGGTCAACGGCTCGGTGGTGCCGCTCTCCTACAAGCTCAACATGGGCGACCGCGTGGAGATCCTCACCAACAAGAACGCCAAGCCCTCGCGCGACTGGATGAGCATCGCGGTCATGCCGTCCACGCGCTCCAAGATCCGCAAGTTCCTCTCCACCCAGAACCGCAACGACGATGCCGAGGCCGGCCGCACCGAGCTCGCCCGCGAGCTGCGCAAGCGCGGCTACGGCATCTCCACCAAGCGCACGGTCAAGGCCATCGCGCGCGTGTGCGAGAGCTTCGAGCTGCGCACGCCGGACGACCTCTTTGCCGCCGTCCACACGGGCAAGGTCTCCCTCAAGCAGGCGGCCAACCGCATCGAGGAGATCCTCGAGGAGGGCTCGCCCGAGCAGCTGGAGGCCCAGGCCGCGCAGGCCGAGAGGCGCGCCGAGCACGAGAAGGCCATGGCAACCGGCGAGCCGGTCATGACGTCCTACGCCATCTCGCAGGCGGAGCGCGGCAAGCGCAAGCGCTCCAACTGCGGCGTCGTGGTCAAGGGCGACCCCGACCTCCTCGTGCACCTGGCGCACTGCTGCAACCCCGTGGCCGGCGACGAGATCGTGGGCTTTGTCACGCGCGGCCGCGGCGTCTCCGTGCACCGCGCCAACTGCCCCAACGTCGCCGACCTCAAGCGTAACCCCGACCGCATGATCGAGGTCGCGTGGGACACCTCCGGCGCCACCGAGTTCCGCGTGGAGATCGTGGTGGAGGCCACCGACCGCATGGGCCTGCTCAAGGACGTCACCGTGGCCGTGGGGGACGCCGGGGCCAACATCCTCTCCGTGGCAACGCAGACCTCCGCGCAGGGCGTGGCGCGCCTGCGCTTCCTCGTGGCCATCTCCGACGCGAGCCTGCTCGACGTGCTGCTCTCCGCGGTGAGCCGCGTGCCGTCCGTCTTTGACGCGCGCCGCATCATGCCCGGCGAGGGAGCCAACCAGATGAAGCAGCGCGTGCGGTAGGGGAGCGGGGCCGGCGCTCGGCGGCGGCCTTCCTTACGCCCAACTGGACGCAGTCCAACACGAGAGGGGCCCACATGCCCGAGAGAACCGACGACCTGCGCCACTTCGTGGTGACGCCGCTCCAGACCAACTGCTACGCCTACGTGAGCGCCGGCGAGTGCCTGGTGGTGGACCCGGGCGGCTCCGGCGAGGCCGTGGCCGAGCGCCTGGCGGACGTGCGCGTCACCTGCGTGGCCGCCACCCACGGGCACGGCGACCATGTGGGCGGCGTGGCGGCCCTCTGCCGCGCCACGGGGGCGCCCTTCGCCGTCCACGCGGCCGACGCCGAGCTCGCGCGGCATGCGGGCGAGATGAGCGAGGTCGGGCGCTCCTACGACGAGAACGCCCCCGCGCCGGACCGGACCCTCGCCGAGGGGGACGTCATAGCCGTGGGCACCGCCACCTTCACCGTGATGGAGACGCCGGGCCACACTCCGGGCGGGATCGTCCTTGTCGGCGGCGGCAGCGCCGAGGGGCTGGCCTTCGTGGGCGACACGCTCTTCCCGTCCAGTCATGGTCGCACGGACCTTGTCGGCGGCGACGAGCGCACCATCCTGGCGTCCCTGCGCAGGATGGCCGATGAGATCGACCCCAAGACCACGCTGCTCTGCGGTCACGGCCCAAGCACCACCATGGCCCGCGAGCTGGCCGAGAACCCGTTTCTTTGGTAGGGAAGCATTCGGTAGGGGGCCGCTCAAGAGGGAGACGCTCGGCAGAGAGAGGTGCGACCACCTCCCGCGGGCGGCGCATGGTGCCCGAGGCGGGACTCGAACCCGCACGAGTTTCCCCAACGGTTTTTGAGACCGTCGCGTCTGCCAATTCCGCCACTCGGGCTCAGGGCGAAGCGCCATGCGAATGAACTATACCAGACCGGCGGGGCCTCCTTGCGGCTCGGCGGGTCGGAGCCTCACGGCAGCTCTGCGAGCCCCTCGAGGTACGTGAGGGCGTCGGGCACGTCGAGCGCGGCGATGGGCGCGTGGCGCAGCAGCTGCTCGTCGGACGTGACCAGCAGGTCCGCGCCCGCGCGCCGGGCGGCGGCCAAGATGAGGTTGTCATCGTAGTCCGCGTGCAGCCTCCGCGTCTTTCGAGCGAGCCGCACGTCCGACTGGTCGCACCCCACGGCGGTGGCCATCTCGTCCATGTTTTCCAGGCAGGCCCAGGCCGTCGCCATCGCCGCCCTTGCCTGCGCGGCCGTGAGGGTGCCGTGCTTCGCCCGCCAGTCCTGCTTGATCACGCTGGCGATCACGTAGAAGACGTCCTTGGACGAGAGCGTGGCAAAGAGCAGGGTCGCGTCGCGGTCGAGTGCCCCCTCCACGAGCGTCCGCGCGAGCTCGTGGCCGGGTCTGCCTCCGACGTAGTAGTCGATCCAGACGTTGGTGTCCAGAAGGATCAGCGGTCCATGGTCACCCATCAGGCCCCCGAGCTCTCGAAGGCCTCGGGGAACCGCTCGCGATAGGCAAGCTCCTTGAGCTCCTCGTAGGAGAGCCCTGAGGTCGAGGGTGGCCAGTCAAGGCCCATATCGCGATAGGCGCTCTTCATGATGTCGGCGCCCGCCCTGGCAAGCTCGACCCTGCGCCGCCGCTCGGTCTCGCGCCCCTGCCGCTCCTCCTCGATCTCCTTTGGGAGGAGCGCCGCGCGCAGCCGCTCGGGTTCGTTGACGCAGCTCGCCGCCATGCTCCAGAGTGCGCGCACCGCCTGCGTGGGGGTGAGCCCCGCCGCCGCGAGGCCCTCGTCGCCGAGCCGCTTTAGCTCGGGGTCGATACGCGCGTTCACCTGAGCCGAGGCGCTTGCGCGCACCTTCGTCCGCGCGACTGACGCCTCCGGCGCCGTCATCGCCGTCTTCGCTGCCATAGCGCCCCACCGCCCCTTTCGCGAATGTAAAGCACGTAAAGCACGACAAGCGCATCATATCACGGCGCTCTGCCGCGTGTCGCTTTAGGCCCCAACCCCAACCCCAACCCCAACTCCGTGGAGAAACTCTGAAGTCCGCCCGCTTCGTTCGCCGGCTGCAAATTCCCGTTGCCGGCACCCCGCGCGCGTGCTACTCTTCTCAGGTGTGCTTTTGCGAAGTGGGACTGAACGTGGGTCCCCACCTACACGGCGCCTCAGGGCAGCTGTCTGGTCAGACAACTTAGAACGCAGTGTTTCTCTGCAGAACGCATCGTTCTTCTCGCCATGGGCGAGTCCTGTCTCCCGGACCATGCTGTCGGGAGCTTTTTTGTGCGGCGTGAAGCCGCAGGGAAAGGAAGGTGTGAACGATAGCCAGGAACGACGGTCCTCGCATTAACGAGGAGATCACCGCTCGCACGTGCCGCCTGATCGGCATCGACGGCTCGCAGATGGGCCTGTTCGGCGTGAACGATGCCCTGAGGATCGCGCGCGAGCAGAACCTCGACCTCGTGGAGGTCGCGTTCAACGGGGACATCCCGGTCTGCAAGATGCTCGACTACAAGAAGTACAAGTACGAGCAGGATCGCAAGGCCAAGCAGGCTCGCAAGAACCAGTCCCGGGTCGAGATCAAGGAGATGAAGTTCCGTCCCAAGATCGACGTGGGCGACTACGAGACCAAGAAGGGTCACGTGCTGCGCTTCC
>CAZCTE010000164.1:0-3654 GCA_964501395.1 uncultured Atopobium sp. | reverse complement strand
CTACTCGGCCTCCTTCCAGCGCGTGAGGTGGGGGAGGAGCGTGCCCATGAGCGAGACCGCCTCGTCGAGTGAGATGCCGAGCGCCTCGGCCTCCATGGGGGCGGTGGCCTCGATGAACTCGTCCATCGTGACGCCCTTGGCGGTGAATTCGCCATGGTCGTAGCAGTAGCGGCAGAAGCTCTCGCTCTGCGAGCCGTCCGCCTCGCTCCCGTGCAGCGAAGGGTCGGGGATGGGCATGCTGCAGCATTGGCAGTAGTAGCTCATCGGCATCTCGAAGAACCGCTCCAGCGGAACGTCAAAGGTTACGCAGATCAGCTTCACCATGTCGATTCCGGGCGTGGTCTCGTTGTTCTCCCAGCGTGAGACCGCCTGCCGCGTCACCTAGAGCCTGCGTGCCATCTCCTCCTGTGTGATGCCCTTCTCGCGGCGGACTTGGGCGATTATCTCTCCGAGTGTCATGATTCATCCTTCCGGGGTCGGTGGTCTCGCGTGCGACGATTGTGGGGTATCGGTGTGCGGCGGACAAGAAACGCGCTGTTGCGCCGCGTGTATCGGGGTGGAAATGGCCGTCGCGCCCGGCAATGCTCGCATGGACGCCTCTGTACGCGAGAGGGTAGGCCCCTTTGCGTAACAGTCAAGTTCCGCCAGAAAAGTGTTGAATTCCACACTTTTACGTCCTAAAAAATGTAAAATCTAACAGAAATAAGGACGTATTTTTGTAATGCCAATATGCCGATCGGGCAAGCGGCGATGGCATATCTAAGATGGGGGTTCATCAATGGATAGATATCTAATGGATGGCCTGGTGCGCTGGAAGAACTCGCCGCATCGCAAGCCCCTCATCCTCAACGGAGCACGCCAGGTCGGGAAGACGTGGCTGCTTAAGGAGTTCGCCAGGCGCGAGTTCGAGTCGGTCGCCTACGTCAGCCTGGACAATAACGCCACGGCGCGGGGGCTCTTTGAGACGGACTTTGACATCAGGCGTATCATCCGCAACCTGTCCATCCTGACCGGCGTGAGCATAGACCCGCAGACGACCCTCATCGTGCTCGACGAGATCCAGTCCGCCCCCAAGGCGCTGACCTCGCTCAAGTACTTCTGCGAGGACGCGCCCGAGTACGCCGTTGCCGCGGCGGGGTCACTGCTGGGTGTCTCGGTGGGCTCGGGCACGGGCTATCCCGTGGGGAAGGTCGACACGCTCAACCTGCATCCGCTGAGCTTCCGCGAGTTTCTCGACGCGACGGGCAATCGCGCGCTGAGGGAGCTCGTGGACTCCGGTGACACGGAGAGCCTCGCTGCCTTCTCTGCCCGGTACGTCCCCCTGCTGCGCCAGTACTACGTGGTTGGGGGCATGCCCGCCGTCGTCGACCGCTTTGCCCAGGGGGAGTCACTCCCCACCGTCCGCGACTTGCAGCGTCAGATTCTCGAGGATTACGAGCGCGACTTTGGTAAGCACGCCCCGCGGCGCACCTACCCCAGGATGGTTGAGGCGTGGAACTCCGTCCCCGAGCACCTGGCCCAGGAGAACAAGAAGTTCGTGTTCGGACGCGTTCGCACGGGGGCGCGAGCCAGGGACTTCGAGGAGGCGCTCACGTGGCTCTCCCAGGCAGGGCTCATCAGAAAGGTGCCGCGCGTGACCAAGCCGGGCATCCCCCTCTCCGCCTACAACGACAACCGATCGTTCAAGGTCTTTCTCCTCGACGTGGGGCTGCTCGGCGCCATGTCGGGGCTCAATCCCGCGAGCGTGCTCGAGGGCAACGTGGCATTCACGGAGTTCAAGGGAGCGCTCACCGAGCAGTACGTGTGCCAGCAGCTCGTGTCCGACTGCGGGCTGAACCCGTTTTACTGGTCGGCGGACAACTCGAGGGGGGAGATCGACTTTCTCGCGCAGCGGGGCGGGACGGTCTTCTCCATCGAGGCCAAGGCCGAGGAGAACCTGCGCGCAAAGAGCCTGCGGGCCTTTGGCGAGAAGTACGACGACGTAAGGTCGGTCAGGTTCAGCCTCTCCGGGTATCGCGACGAGGGGTGGATGCGCAACGTGCCGCTCTACGCGATGTCGAACCTGGGGCTGTGGGGGTAGACGGCGAGTGGCCGTTGCGCCGCCCGCCTTCGGCCCGGCGGGTCCAGGCCCGGTGCCGCCCCCCACCCCCCCGCGTTGCGCCCCACCCGGCGCGTGGGTATCCTAGGGCTTCTTTGCATCGGGGGAAGGGAGCTCAATGGACATCATCGCCACGCTCGCCGAGGAGCTCGGCCTCAAGCCGGCCGACGTCGAGGCCGCCGTCAAGCTCATCGACGAGGGTAACACCATCCCCTTCATCGCGCGCTACCGCAAGGAGGCCACGGGCGGCATGGACGACGTCGCCCTGCGCGCGCTCGAGCAGCGCCTGGCCTACCTGCGCAACCTCGAGCAGCGCAAGTCCGACGTCCTGCTCCTCATTCGCGCCCAGGGCAAGCTCACGCCCGAGCTCGAGGAGCAGATCAAGGCCGCCACGCAGCTCCAGCGCGTGGAGGACCTCTACAAGCCCTACCGCAAGAAGCGCATGACGCGCGCGCAGAAGGCGCGCGAGGCGGGCCTCGAGCCGCTGGCGAACATGATCTTCATGCAGGTGGCCACCAAGGGCTCGGCGCTCGACGCCGCGGCCCCCTACGTCACGCCCGAGGCCGCGGAGGCTGGCTTCGACACGCCGGAGAGGGCGCTTTCGGGCGCCGCGGACATCGTGGCCGAGGTGGTGGCGGAGGACGCCGAGAACGTCGCCGACCTGCGCGACTTCACCATGGGCACGGCGGACGTTGTCTCCCAGGCCGTCGACGCGGACGAGAAGACCCCCTACGAGCCCTACTACGACTTCGCCGAGCCCGCCCGCAAGATCCCCAACCACCGCGTGCTGGCCATCGACCGCGGCGAGCGCGAGGGCAAGCTCCGCGTGCACGTGAAGGTGGACGGCGCCGCGGCGGTGGCCCGCCTGGGAGGCCGCTGGCCCCGCCGCCAGGGCGTCTTTGCGCCGGTGCTCGACGCCGCGATCGCGGACGGTTACAAGCGCCTCATGGCCCCCTCGCTCGAGCGCGAGGTGCGCGCCCGCCTCACCGTGCGCGCTCAGACGGACGCCATCGAGGTCTTTGCCAAGAACCTCGAGGGCCTGCTCTCCGCCCGGCCCGTGCGCGGGGCGCGCGTGATCGCGCTCGATCCGGGCTTTCGCACGGGGTGCAAGGTGGCGGTGCTGGACGAGTACGGCACCCTGCTCGACCACGGCGTGGTCTATCCCACGGTGCCGCGCCGCGACGTGGCCGGCACCAAGCGTGAGCTCGCCCGCCTCACCAAGAAGTACGACATCAACACCATCGTCATCGGCAACGGCACCGCCAGCCGCGAGACCGAGGAGGTGGTCTCCGAGTTCATCGCCGAGCAGGCGCCCGACCTGCGCTACACCATCGTCAACGAGGCGGGGGCCTCGGTCTACTCCGCCTCGGAGCTCGCGAGCCAGGAGTGCCCGGACCTCGACGTCACCACGCGCGGCGCCATGAGCCTGGGCCGGCGCCTCCAGGACCCGCTCGCCGAGCTGGTCAAGATCCCGCCGCAGTCCATCGGCGTGGGTCAGTACCAGCACGACCTCGACCAGGCTGAGCTCTCCCGCGCGCTCGGCAACGTGGTCGAGG
>CAZCTE010000163.1:0-3666 GCA_964501395.1 uncultured Atopobium sp. | reverse complement strand
GCCTCTCGCCGCCTGGTGTAAGGTTTTTGGCAGCTGCGCGACCCCGGTCCGCTCCAAGCGGCCGGGCTTGCGTTACCGTAATCCCGTTATGGCCGCGAGACGTGCGAAGGACGGTGTGAAGATGATCGAGTGCCTGCTTACCGGCGAGAACGGAGCCATTGAGAGAGTGGAGAACCCGTGTCAGGGGTGCTGGGTCAACGTCGTGGCGCCGTCCGAGGAGGAACGATCGTGGCTTGAGACCGAGGTCGGCGTGCTCCCCGAGTTCGTGCGCTCGGCGCTCGACGAGGAGGAGACCTCGCGCGTGGACCTCGACGAGGACGAGAACCAGATCTTCGTCATCGTGGACTACCCCGTGGTGTCCGAGGACGGCGTCGGCGGCTCCCGCTCGTCGCGGGCCCTGCAGTACGACACCATGCCGCTCACGCTGGTGTTCCTGCCCGAGAAGGGCCTGCTCGTGACCATCAGCATCCGGGGGAACGAGGTCTTCGACGACCTGCGCGACGGCCGCGTGAGGGGCGTGGACACCCGCTACCGCACCCGCTTCCTGCTCCTGACGCTGCTGCACATCAGCCAGCTCTACCTCGTCTATCTGCGCCGGATCGACCGGCTCTCCTCCGGCACCGAGGAGCGGCTCCACGCCTCGGTGCGCAACGAGGAGCTCATCCAGATGCTCAACCTCGAGAAGTCGCTCGTGTACTTCTCCACGTCGCTCAAGTCCGACGAGCTCACGCTCAACAAGATCGCGCAGGGGCGCATCATCCCGCTCTACGAGGACGACCGCGACCTGCTCGAGGACGTGCTCGTTGAGGTCCGCCAGGCCATCGAGATGGCCAACATCTACTCCAACACGCTCTCCGGCACCATGGACGCGTTCGCGAGCATCATCTCCAACAACCTCAACATCGTGATGAAGCTGCTCTCCGTCATCACCATCGTCATGGCCATCCCCAACATCGTCTTCGGCTTCTACGGGATGAACGTGGTGCTGCCCTTCGACGGCGTGGCGCTGCTGGACAACTGGGTGTTCCCGCTGGTCCTTGCCGGCGGCGCCTGCCTCGCGGGGACGCTGATCTTCAAGCGCCTCGGCATGTGGGACTAGGAGAGGCGCGCCCGGCGGGGCCCGGCATCGCCCCCGGACCTCGGCCCGCCGGCGCCACGCCCTTCTCGCAAGCGCTATCGTAGTGCGCCGGAACCCCGAGGAGGCTACCCATGCGCACCGACGACTTTGACTACCCGCTGCCCGACGAGCTCATCGCCCAGGCCCCGGCCGAGCCGCGCGACTCGTGCCGGCTGCTCGTGCTCCACCGCGAGGACGGCTCCGTGGAGCACCGCCGCTTCACCGACGTCCTCGACTACCTCGACCCCGGCGACCTGCTCGTGGCCAACCGCACGCGCGTGATGCCGGCCCGGCTCGTGGGCCGCAAGCGCGGCACGGGCGGGGTGTGCGAGACGCTGCTGCTCAGGCGCCGCGAGGACGTGGACCCGCTCGGCTCCACGTGGGAGTGCCTGGTCAACCCCGGCAAGCGCCTGCGCCAGCCCGGCACCGTCATCGAGTACCGCGCGGGCGGCCTCCACGCGCCGGAGTCCGCGCCGGTGGTCCTCACCGGCGAGATCGTCGACTTCGTCGAGGGCAGCAAGGGCGGGCGGCTCGTGCGCTTCTCGCCGGCGGGGGAGGGGCCGGACGGCCGTCCCCGCACGCTCGACGAGGCCATACACGCCGCCGGGCACGTGCCGCTGCCGCCCTACATCACCCAGTACGAGGGCGACCCCGAGAAGTACCAGACCGTCTACGCCATGCCGGAGGAGCACTCCGCGGCGGCGCCCACGGCGGGCCTCCACTTCACGCCCGAGCTCCTCGAGCGCATCCGGCAGGCCGGCGTGGGCTGGGAGACGGTGGAGCTCGAGGTGGGGATAGACACCTTCCGCCTGGTCACCGAGGACGACCCCACCCAGCACGTCATGCACACCGAGCGCTACCACGTGCCGCAGCGGGTCGTGGACGCCGTGCACGCCACCAAGGCCGCGGGGCACCGCGTGATCGCCGTGGGCACGACGTCGGTGCGCTCGCTCGAGAGCGCCTGGGACCCCGACGCGGCGCCGAGCGAGCCGCCCGTGGGCGCGCGGCGCTTCGAGGCCGCGGCCGGCTCGGGCGACATCGTGGCCCGCGAGGACGCCACGACCGACCTCTACCTCATGCCGGGCTCGGACTTCCACGTGGTGGACGCCATGATCACCAACTTCCACGTGCCGCGCTCGACGCTCATGATGCTGGTCTCGGCCTTTGCCACGCGCGACCAGATCATGGCCGCCTACGACGCCGCCATCCGGGAGCGCTACCGCTTCCTCTCCTTCGGCGACGCGATGCTCATCGTGTAGGGGGCCGCCGTAGGGGCCGGCGAGAAGATCCTGCCCGCAGGCCGCGCGGGGCTCGTTGACGACCCGCCGGCCGCGCCGCCCCCCTCTGGCCCCGCCTCGCGCCTACCGCGTGACGAGCAGGACGGCCACCGCCGCAGCCAGCGCAAGAATCACCACGACCGCGGCGAGAAACGCCACGCGCTCGAGGCGGGTGTGGCGGCGCAGCGCCTTCACGTTCTCGCCGAGCGCGTCGACGTTGACGCGATGCTCCTCCAGGGCCGCGCGCTGCTCCGCGACGCTCGCGCGCAGGCGCACGGTCTCCTCCGGGGTGGCGTGGATTGCCTCCGCCTCGTCCAGGAGCGCCTGGCCCGCGCTGCGGCGCCTCTCGGCCTCGTCGCGAGCCGCCCTCGCGCTGCTCGCGCCCTCGCGCAGGTCCGAGATCTCGGCCTCGACGGCCTTCTCCTCGTCGCGGGCCCTCTCGTGCATCTCGTCGTAGGCCTCCTTGCGCCCCTCGTGCTTGGCGCTCGCCGCGTCGACCTCCCGCTGCGCCGCCTCGAGGGACTGCCTCTGCGTCCAGAGGTGCGTCTGCGCGGCGTTGACGCCCTCCTGCGCCCGGCTCGACGCGACGGCCACGTCCGACTTCGCCGCCTCCACGCGCGCGAGCTGCGTCACGACCTCCTCGTGGAGCTGGGAGATCACGTTGGCGGCCGCCCTGCCCTCCTGCGCGCGCGTGAGCTCGTCCTGCGCCCTGCGGAGGCGCGACTGCGCGCTGTCGAGCGCCCGGTTCGCCGACGCCACGCTCTGCTCGCGCCGGTCCGTTGCGGTCTTGACCTGGTTCTCGGCCGTCCTCACGGCGCGCTTGGCCTCAGCGGCCACGCGGTTCGCCTCGTCGAGGCGCTCGCGTGATGACTCGGCGATCTTCTTGTAGGGCCTGAGCTCGTGCTCGTGGTTGGACCTCATCTGCGCGAGGTCCTTCTCGCGGCGCTTGGCCTCCTTCTCGAGGCGCTCGACGTTCGCCTGCTGCTCGGTCAGCTCGCGGGACGCCTGCCTGATGATGGCGGTCTGCTCGGCGACCGTCTTCTCGTAGTTGGCCTCGACCTCCTCGCGGTGGGCGAGCGTGGCCTCGTCGCGCTGGAGCGTCCCCTCCATCTCGCGCTGCCGCGAGAGGGCGGCGGCGTGGCGCCGGGACGCGGCGTGGACGTCGCGCACGGCAAAGAGGCCGCTCCTGAGCATGGACGCGGCGGTCTGAGCGGCCCTGCGGCCCACCTCGAGAGCCGCGTTCGCGGCGTCGGCGCCCTCCTCGGCCTCCTC
>CAZCTE010000162.1:0-3686 GCA_964501395.1 uncultured Atopobium sp. | reverse complement strand
GAAAGGAGGCCCCATGACCACCACGCGCTGGCGCATGGGCTTTCACATCATGCCGGCCACGGGCTGGCTCAACGACCCCAACGGCCTCTGCCAGCTCAACGGCACCTACCACGTCTTCCACCAGTACAGCCCAGACTGGCCCGAGCCCGAGGCCCCGCGCGGCTGGGGCCACCTCTGGAGCCCCGACCTCGTGCACTGGAGCTCGGCGGGCGCGCCCCTGGTGATCTCGCCGGACACCCCGGAGGACGCCACCGGGGCCTACTCCGGCTGCGCGGTGGTCACGCCGGACGGCGTGCGCCTCTACTACACCGGCAACGTCAAGGAGCCGGGCGAGCACGACTTCGTGCGCGAGGGTCGACAGGCCAACCAGATCCTCGTGGAGACCCCCGACTGCTTCTCCCTGGGACAGAAGCGCGTGCTGCTGAGAAACGCCGACTACCCGTCGTTCTGCTCGTGCCACGTGCGCGACCCCAAGGTCTGGCGGGACGACGCCGGATGGTGGATGCTCCTCGGCGCCCGCGACCTCGACGACCGGGGGCTCGTGCTCAGGCTGCGCTCCGCCGACGGGCTCGCCTGGGAGATGGCGGGCACCGTGCGCACCAACGAGACGCTGGGCTACATGTGGGAGTGCCCCGACCGGATTGCCCTGGGTGGCCGGGAGTGGCTCTCGATCTGCCCGCAGGGGCTTGCCGGCGAGCCCTGGGTCCGCGAGACGGGCGACGTCTCCTGCTACCTGCCCCTGCCCGAGGGGGAGACCCTCGCCCGCGGGGGCGCCATCGTGCTCGATCGCGCGGGGACGCGCCTCTGGGACCACGGCTTCGACTTCTACGCGCCACAGAGCTTCGTGGACGAGGGCGGCCGGACGCTCCTTTTTGGCTGGATGGGCAACCCCTCGGCCCCCTGGGAGGCCGCGCCGGACGGCATGACCTGGTGCAACTGCCTCACCGTGCCCCGCGAGGTCACGGCGGGCGCAGGTGGCGTGCTGCTCCAGCGCCCCGCGGCGGAGCTCGAGCGGCTGCGGGGCGAGAAGCGCGAGCTCGCACCAGGGCGCGCGCTCGAGCTGGCCGAGCATCGCGCGGACGTGGCCCTGGACGTGAGCGGACCTGCCGAGCTGACGCTCGACGGAGCCCTCTCCGTGAGCTGCGCGGGGAACTGCGTGCGTCTGTCCTTCTCGGACGCCGCCGTGGGCGCCGGGCGCGGCACGCACGAGGCGCGCTGCGCGGACGACGTACGGGACCTGCGCATTCTCGTGGACGACTCCGCCGTGGAGGTCTTTGCCAACGACGGCGAGCTGGCCTTTGCCACGCGCTGGTTCCCCCGCGCGGAGCGGCTGGGGCTCGCGCTCTCGGGCGACGCGCGCGGCACCGTCTGGGAGATGGGAGACGGAATGGCCGGGACGTACGAGTAGGGGCCGCCCACCCGCCGCTTATCCGCTCCCCCCCACCCACACGGCACCGCATCCCCCACCATTCCAGACGCCGAGAAAGCCGGCCACGAAACGCCGGGCCGAACCCCGGCCCCACAACCCCCACACCCCCCAACCCGAAAGGACCTCAGATGTTCTCCGTCTCCGCTCTGGGCGAGCTCCTCATCGACTTCACCGACGCCGGCACCTCGGCCGGCGGGCAGAAGCTCTTCGAGCGCAACGCCGGCGGCGCCCCCGCCAACGTGCTCGTGGCGCTCCAGCGGCTCGGGCACGCCACCGCGTTTCTCGGCAAGGTGGGACAGGACATGCACGGCGACTTCCTGCGCGCCACGCTCCAGGAGAACGACGTGGACACCACGGGCCTCGTGAGCGACCCGGACGCCTTCACCACCCTCGCCTTCGTGACGCTCTCCGAGGACGGCGAGCGCACGTTCTCCTTCGCCCGCAAGCCGGGAGCGGACACGCGTCTGGCACCGGACGAGCTCGCATGTGACGTCATCGAGGCCTCGTGCGTCTTCCATGTGGGGTCGCTCTCGCTCACCAACGAGCCCGCGCGCTCGGCCACACTCGCCGCGCTTGACGTGGCCCGCGCGGCCAGCTGCACAATCTCCTACGACCCCAACTATCGCGCGAACCTCTGGCGCTCTACCGAGGCGGCCATGAAGCAGACGCGTGCCATCGTGCCGTGGGCGGACCTCATGAAGCTCTCCGACGAGGAGTGCGAGCTGCTCACGGGCGAGAAGGACCCCGCGGCCGCGGCCGAGGTACTGCTTGAGCGGGGCCCCAAGGTCGTGGCGGTGACGCTGGGCGCCGGCGGCGCGTACGTTGCCTGCAAGGAGGGCGCACGCGAGGTGCCCGGATTTCCTGCCGAGGCCGTGGACGCCACGGGCGCCGGGGACTCGTTCTGGGGCGGCTTCCTCGCGGGCTTCTGCGAGAGCGGCAAGGACGCCGGCGAGGTCACGCCCGACGAGGCCGCCAGCTTTGCCCATCTCGGCAACGCCGTGGCCTCCCTCTGCGTCCGCAGGCGCGGCGCCATCCCCGCCATACCCACCCGCGCCGAGGTCGAGGCGCTGCTGGAATAGCATTCTCGCCCAATCTTGCCGCTGCCACCGCTGCCCACAGTCACCGTCATTCTCGGCTACCGCACCCACGGCGCGAGCGCCTCGCCCCAGCGCGCCGTCAGGCGTTCGAGCGACCAGGACGCGTTGGCCGGGCTCGTTGACGGCAGCACCTCGGCGGGCATGCCGCATCTCCCCTCGAGCCAGCGACGGTAGAGCCGCCCCGCCGTGCCGCCGTTGCAGATCACGTGCTCGAGAGGCGCCACGGCAAGCACGCGTCCCACGTCGGCGGGGACCACGTTTCTGATCGAGGCGTCCGACGAGCCGCGCACGTCGCAGCTCTCCACCACGTCCCAGAGCGCGACGCCGTGGCGCAGCAGCAGCGAGCGCTTGGCGTCCACGTCCTGCGTCGGCGGCACCGGCTCCCCCACCGCGGCGGCCAGCACCGCCCAGAACCGGTTGCGCGGGTTGCCGTAGTAGAAGCGGTTCTCGCGCGAGAGCACCGAGGGGAACGAGCCCAGCACGAGCACGCGGCTCCGCTCGTCGAAGACCGGGTCGAACCCGTGGGATATGTGCTGGTAGTCTGCCATGGGGCTATGGTAGCGCGGGGGACGCGGGCGCGGCGGGTCTCGCGCCGTGCCACGGATCAGGGTGTGCGCTCTCGGCTTTAGGTTGTGCGCTCCCAAATCGAGGGTATGCGCTCTCCTGCATGTTTGGCTCGCGTTAAAGCGTTACATTTCCGCAGCTCAGAGACTTGTCGGATTTTCGTCAAGGCTGATAGTGCGCGCATACCCTTGGGTCGAGAGCGCACACCCTCCTGTGAGGAGCGCATACCCTGCAACCAAGAGCGCACGCCCTCCCTCCGCGCGCCGAGGGCATCTTCCACAGGGCCGTCCTAACCCCGTCCCCTACCGCCCGCCGTTTGGTGCGCACTCGTTCAGCGAGTTCACGCCGCCGGATGTCGACGTCGCGACTAAGGTACGTGGAAGGCGAAAGCCACATCCCCGAGAGGAAGCCATGCTCGAGCTAGCCCGTGACATCACGGACCCGCTGGGGCTGCACGTGCAGCTCGCGGTCCTTCTCGCCAGCGAGGCAGAGCGCTGGCGCAGCAGCGTGAGTCTCGAGTACGCCGGGCGCGCCGTCGACGCCAAGCAGGTGCTCGAGGTGATGATGCTCGGCGTGCGCACGGGCGAGCACGTGGT
>CAZCTE010000161.1:0-3686 GCA_964501395.1 uncultured Atopobium sp. | reverse complement strand
GATTCTCGGCGTCCTGGCCGTGGCGGCCGTGGCGGCCTACCTGCTGGTGGACCTCAACTTCGCAAGCGAGTGGCTCCTGGCCTTCTCCATGCGGGTGCGCCTGCCCAAGGTCGCGGCCATGCTCATAGCCGCGGCGGCCATCGGCGGCGCCACCATCGTGTTCCAGTCCGTGATCAACAACACCATCGTGACGCCCTGCCTTCTGGGCATGAACTCGCTCTACACGCTCGTCCACACCGCGCTCGTGTTCTGCCTGGGCACGGCGAGCGCCGTGGTCTCCAACGCCAACCTCGCGTTCGGCATCGACCTCGTGGTCATGGCCGTGGCTGCCATGCTCATCTACGGCTACCTCTTCAAGCTGACCGGCTACAACGTGCTCTACGTGCTGCTCATAGGCACGGTGCTCAGCTCGCTCTTTGGCTCGATCCAGTCCACGCTCGTGCGCGTGATGGACCCCAACGAGTACGACACGCTGCTCACCTCGCTCGTGGCGAGCTTCTCCAACGTCAACGCGGAGATCATCGTGCTCGCCGTGGTCCTGCTCGCCGCCCTCGTCTTTGTGCTGCGCCACGACCTCGCGCTGCTCGACGTGCTCACCCTGGGGCGTGACCAGGCCATCAACCTGGGCGTGGACTACGACCGCACGGTGCGCCGGCTGCTCCTGGGCGTGGTGCTCGCCATAGCCGTGGCCACCGCGCTGGTGGGGCCCATCTCGTTTTTGGGCCTCATCATCGCCAACCTCTCGCGGCAGTTCCTCAGGACCTACCGCCATTCCACGCTGGTGGCCGGGTCGGTGCTCTTTGGCGTGGTGCTGCTCGTGGCGGGGCAGCTCCTGGTGGAGCACGTCTTCTCCTACGCCGTGCCGGTGAGCGTCTTCATCACCGTGGGCGGCGGCGCCTACTTCCTGTTCCTCCTCCTCTTTGCCAAGCGCGTGTGAGCGCGCGGAAGGGATCCCCATGTTTGCCAAAGGACTCACCAAGCGCTATGACGGGCACGCCGTCGTGGACGACGTGGACCTCGAGATTCCCCGCGGCTCGGTGGTCTCGCTCATAGGCCCCAACGGCGCGGGCAAGTCCACCGTGATGGGCATGATCTCGCGGCTGATCGAGCGCGACGCCGGGGCCGTGGAGCTCGAGGGCAAGGACCTCTCCTCCTGGAAGAGCCGGGAGCTCTCCCGCCACCTCGCCATCCTCACGCAGACCAACAACGTGCAGATGAAGCTCACGGTGGAGGAGCTCGTCTCCTTTGGGCGCTTCCCCTACTCGGGCGACCACCTCACGGCGGAGGACCGCGAGATCGTCTCGCGCGCCATAGCCTACATGGAGCTCGACGAGTACCGAGACCGCTTCATCGACGAGCTCTCCGGCGGCCAGCGCCAGCGCGCCTACATCGCCATGGTCATCGCGCAGGACACCGACTACGTCCTGCTCGACGAGCCCACCAACAACCTCGACATCTACCACGCCACCAACATGATGCGGATCGTCCGGCGCCTCTGCGACGAGCTGGGCAAGACGGTGGTGCTCGTGCTGCACGAGATCAACTACGCGGCCTTCTACTCGGACTACGTCTGCGCCTTCAAGGACGGCCGCGTGGCCCACTTCGGGACCGTTGAGGAGGTGATGACCAAGGAGAACCTCAAGGACATCTACGGCGTCGACTTCGAGATCATGGAGGTCGAGGGCAGGCCGCTGTCCCTGTACTACTGAGCGCGCGACCGCCGCCCCGGGCAGGCCGGCCCCAGCCAACGCCGACCCTTTTTACCCCAGCCCCTCGCGCCCCGTCGCCCCGGCGCGACGATGCGCGACGCGCGTGCGACCGGCACGTCGCGAACCACGACACGAGAGGAAGTTTCCCATGCTGAGAACCACGCTGAGCACCACCCTGCCGAGAAGGACCTTTCTGAAGGGCGCCCTGGGCGCGGGCGCGACCCTGGCGCTCACCCTCGCGGGCTGCTCGACCAGCTCCGACGACGACTCCTCGGACGAGACCGACGCCGACGCCGCCGAGGAGACCGAGGAGACCACCCCGGCCACCGTCACCATCGAGTCGCTCGACGCCAACGGCGAGACGATCGAGCTCGAGGTGCCCTACCAGCCGGAGCGCGTGGCCACGCTCGACATGGCCGCGCTCGACATCATCGACGCCATCGGCGCGGGCGACACCGTGGTGGGCTCCTCGAGCACCTCGCTCGACTACCTCCAGGACTACGTCACGAGCGACGACATCTCCAACCTCGGCACCATCAAGGAGGCGGACCTCGAGGCCGTGGCCGCCTGCGAGCCCGAGGTCATCTTCATCGGCGGGCGCCTCTCCGAGTCCTACGACACCCTGAGCGAGATCGCCCCGGTGGTCTACCTCGCAACCGACTCCGACCTGGGCGTGGTGGAGAGCACGCGCGCCAACGCCACCGCCATCGCGAGCATCTTTGGCCTCGAGGACGAGGTCGACAGCCTCATGACCGACTACGAGGAGCGCATCGAGGCGCTGAGCGAGGTCGCAGAGGGCCACACCGCGCTCGTGGGCCTCTTCACGAGCGGCAGCCTCAACGTCCTGGGCAACGACGGGCGCTGCTCGCTCATCGGCAACGAGGTGGGCTTCGAGAACCTCGCGGACGGCGAGGTCACCTCCACGCACGGCAACGAGGTCTCCTTCGAGACCATCGTGGCCGAGGACCCCGAGTACATCTTCGTCCTCAACCGCGACGCGGCCATCGGCTCCGACGGGGCCGACCAGGCCCAGGAGGTGGTGGAGAACGAGCTCACCCAGCAGACCCAGGCCTACCAGAACGGCAACATCATCTACCTCGCCAACCCGGCCGTCTGGTATACCGCCGAGGGCGGCATCCAGGCGCTTGGCGTGATGCTCTCCGACCTCGAGGACGAGCTGCTGTAGGGACGGGCGAGAAGCCCCGGCAACCTTGCAGGCCGAGGCCCCTGGGGCCCGGGCGAGAAGCGCGACGCGCTGCGCCCGGGCCCCTTTCGTGTGGCGGGGCGGCCGGCCGCCAGGGGGCCTCTCGGCCCCGCCGGGCGCACGGCTCGCCGCGCCTCTCGCCGCCCGCCGCCGCGCCTCTCGGCCCCACCGCCCGTCCACGAAACCGCCAACGCGGTTTGGAAAAATGCTTTGTGGCAACCCGTTTCCCCTACCTGCGCCGACGGCGCTTATCTACAGCATATCGACAGCTCGAATCTACTTATCAACAACATCTTGTGGGGTTATCGACACACAACCACAAGAGCTTGTGCCATAGTTGCCTTGCGCACACCAGAGGGGGTGCACGGAGCCCGGCGCCCGCGGCGACGGAGCCCCGGCTCGAACAGCATCTCTCGCGCCCCTCGGGGCGCTTCAGCGGGAAAGAGGCAACGCCATGAAGATCATCAAGCGCAGCGGCTCGGAGGTCGCCTTCGACGTCTCCAAGATCGAGAACGCCATCCGCGCGGCCAACGCGGAGGTGCCGCAGAGCGAGCGCCTCACCGAGCGCGAGATCAGGTTCGCCGCGCTCAACGTCACGGACGAGTGCATGGAGGCCGGCCACACCGTCACGGTGGAGGAGGTCCAGGACCTCGTGGAGGACCAGCTCATGGCGCTCGACCACTTCATGGTGGCCCGCAAGTACATCATCTACCGCTACGTCCAGAACCAGAAGCGCCAGAAGAACACCACCGACGACAAGATCCTCTCCCTCA
>CAZCTE010000160.1:0-3723 GCA_964501395.1 uncultured Atopobium sp. | reverse complement strand
TCGAGATGTTCGTGGGCCGCGGCGCCGCCAAGGTGCGCGACCTCTTCAAGCAGGCCAAGGAGAAGGCCCCCTGCATCATCTTCATCGACGAGATCGACGCCGTGGGCAAGCGGCGTGACACGTCCCTCTCCTCCAACGACGAGCGCGAGCAGACCCTCAACCAGCTCCTCTCCGAGATGGACGGCTTCGACAACCACAAGGGCATCGTGGTGCTCGCCGCCACCAACCGCCCCGAGACGCTCGACCAGGCGCTCCTGCGCCCCGGCCGCTTTGACCGGCGCATCCCCGTTGAGCTGCCCGACCTCGCCGGGCGCGAGGCCATCCTGCAGATCCACGCGAGCGACGTGAAGATGGAGGGCGGCATTGACCTGGGCGTGATCGCACGCTCGACCCCGGGCGCCTCCGGCGCGGACCTGGCCAACATCATCAACGAGGCGGCCCTGCGCGCCGTGCGCTTTGGCCGCAAGCGCGTGACCCAGGAGGACCTGCTCGAGTCCGTTGACGTGGTCATAGCCGGCGAGAAGAAGAAGTCCACCGTGCTCTCCGCCCACGAGAAGGAGGTCGTCTCCTACCACGAGACCGGCCACGCCATCGTGGCGGCCATGCAGAAGGGCTCGGCGCCCGTCTCCAAGATCACCATCGTGCCGCGCACCTCGGGCGCGCTCGGCTTCACGATGCAGGTCGAGGAGGACGAGCACTTCCTCACCACACGCGAGGAGGCCAAGAACAAGATCGCCGTGCTCTGCGGCGGGCGCGCGGCCGAGGAGCTCATCTTCAACGAGATGACCACCGGCGCCTCCAACGACATCGAGAAGGCCACGCAGCTCGCGCGCGCCATGGTGACGCAGTACGGCATGTCCGACAAGTTCGGCATGGTGCAGCTGGGGCAGCCCGCGAGCCGCTACCTGGGCGGCGGGCAGCAGCTCACCTGCTCGGAGGGGACGGCCCAGGAGATCGACGCCGAGGTGCAGCGGCTGGTGGAGGAGGGGCACCAGGCGGCCCTCAAGTCCCTGCGCGAGAACCGCTTCAAGCTGCACGAGATCGCGCACTACCTGCAGAAGAAGGAGACCATCACCGGCGAGGAGTTCATGAACATCCTCACGCGCGACGACGGCTTCGCGCCGAAGATGCCGACGCCGCAGGCGTAGGGGCGCGCGGGCTGGCGGTGGCGCGACACCCGGGATCCGCTGAAATTAACATGCACTGAATGAGCTCGGCGAAAACGCCAACTGGGCTTTTGCCCGATTTCAGGCAACCAATGCATGTTAATATTCCAGCCCGCCGAGAGGGGGGCTTCGCCCGACGCCCAGCCCTAGCCTCGGAAGAGCTGCCAGAACGCAACGGCGGAGCTGGCGGCCACGTTGAGCGAGTCCACGCCGTGCGCCATGGGGATGATCACGCTGCGGTCGCAGGCGTCGAGCGCCGCCCGCGAGAGGCCGAAGCCCTCGCTGCCAAAGAGCAGGGCGCGCCGGTCTACGCCCTCGGCCAGGGACGGGTCGTCCAGCGGCACCGCGTCCGGCTCCAGGGCGAGGGCGTAGACCGAGAAGCCCCGCTCGCGCAGGTCCCCGATCGTGGCATCCGGCCAGTCCCCCTGGGCGGCGCGGGCCCACGGCACGCTGAAGACCGTCCCCATGGAGGTGCGCACCGCGCGGCGCACGTAGGGGTCGGCGCAGCGCGGCGAGAGAATCACGGCGTTCGCGCCCAGCGCCGCGGCGGATCTAAAGAGCGCGCCCACGTTGGTCACGTCCACGAGGTCCTCCACGACCGCGACGTGACGCGCACCCTCGAGGACCTCCCCCACCGGGCGGGGCTCCGGCCGCCGCATGGCGCAGAGAAGCCCCCGCGTGACCCGATAGCCGGTGAGGCGCTCCATCTCCCGTCCGGGAAGCACGAAGGCCGGGACCTCGTCGCCCGAGCGGGCAAGGAGGTCACGGTGGGCGTCGAGGTGCCGCTCGTCCACGAGGAAGGAGAGCGGCTCCACCCCGGCGTCGAGCGCGACCTCGACCACGAGGCGGGTCTCGGCGATGAGCAGGGCCTGCCCCGTCTCCACGCGGCTTCTGAGCTGGTGGTCGGTCAGGCGCGCGTAGGCGTCCAGCCGCGGGTCGGCGAGCTCCTCGAGGCGCACGATGCGAGCCATGGGTTTCCCTTCCGTGTGGGGACGCGTGCGGGGCGGCGTGCGGGCTGGCGGCGGGTCGCGGCGGCAGACCGCGGCAGCGAACGGCGCCGCAAATCGCGGCGCCAGCCCCGCGCTTCTCGCCGCCCTAGTAGTGCACCACCACCACGTCGCCGATCTGGGTGAGCTCGTAGAGCTCGGCGGCCTTGTCGGCGGGCAGGTTGATGCAGCCGTGGCTGCCGTTGCCCTGGTAGATGGTGCCGCCAAAGTACGTGCGCCAGGACGCGTCGTGGAAGGCGATGAGGTTGCCGTAGAAGGGGATCCAGTACGTCACGTCGCTGGTGTAGTCGGGCTCGCCGTCCTCGTCGTAGTCAAGGCCTATGAGCGTCTGGTTCGTGGCCTTGTACGAGTTGATCGCGTACACGCCCGTGGGGGTGTCGTAGCCCTCCGTGGTGTCGCCCGTCACGCAGGCCGACTCCCAGATGAGCGTGCCGTTATCGTCGTACATGCGCACGTACTGCTCGGTGAGGTCAACGTCGATGTAGCGGTTGCCCCAGTCGCGCCCGTTCGAGTCGGGCGTGTAGCCCGTGCTCTGGCGGAGCGGTATCTCGATCGCCTGCGCGGCCCCGGCCTCGAGCACCTCGAGCAGGGTCGTCGTGGTCTCGGACTCGTTGGTGACGATGCCGTAGGTCCCGCCGGACACCGTGATGACCTCGCCGTCCGCGCGCGTGTACGTGCGGCTCGCGCCCACCGTGTCGAGCGCGCCCACGTTCTCGCTGACCCAGGTGGACACCGCGTCCTCGTCAAGCGAGACGGACAGGTCGTCGCCGACAACCACCCACGCGGCGATCTGGTCGGCGTCGAGCTCGAGCACCACGGTCCCCTCGAGCGAGAGGGTCGTGCCCGCCGCGCCGAGAAGCGCGTTGGCCTCCCCGAGGGCGACCGCGAGCGCGCTGTCCGCGGACTCCAGGCAGTCGTCTCCGATCTCGACCTCGGTCTCCTGGGCGAGCAGGGCGGCGCCGATGGCCTCGGTCACCGCGTCGGCGCTGAGGACGGCCAGGTCGCTCGCGTCCGAGCCGTCCCCCAGGACGAAGGCGGCCTGCGCGGAGCTGTAGGTGATGCTCGCGCTCTCGACCTCCGCAACCAGCTCCTCGACGGCGTCCTCCACGATGTCCGCGAGGCTGCCCTCGTCGTAGGTGACGGTGGCCTCGGCCGTGAGGTCCCGAGGGCTCAGCAGGTAGAGCGGCCAGGCCCACGCGCTCAGGCCGTCGGTGGCGTCCTCGACGTAGGCGGTCCCGTCCACGGTGAGGTCGATGTCCGAGGCGGCGATGGAGAGGTCCAGGCCGTTGCCGGACGCGTGGAGCTCGTAGTCGTCGAGGGAGGCGCTCTTCTCCTCGGCGAGCTGCTCGTAGGTCACGAGGGAGACGTCCTCGCCGTCGAGGGTGGTGCCGGGGAGGAAGACGTCGTCGAAGTACGCGACGCCGGCCAGGTAGGCCCCGGCGACCAGGACGAGCAGGGCGACGGGTATGATCCAGAGCCAGCGCTTGCGAGATGCGCCACCGCTGGGGCCGCGACCGCTCGTGCCGGATTCGCCCGCTCCGCCGAGGCTG
>CAZCTE010000159.1:0-3759 GCA_964501395.1 uncultured Atopobium sp. | reverse complement strand
AGCCCGCACACATAGAAGACCATGGACATCACGGCCGTGTTGGCGCCCGCCGTCATGACGGGGATGGCCAGCAGGCCAGAGGGGCCCCACGCGGTGGCACCGACCTGCATGGCCATGATGAACGCGCCGCCGAAGCCCGCTCCCAGCCCCGCGGTGATGAAGGGCTTGCCCATGGGCAGCGTGACGCCATAGATGAGGGGCTCACCCACGCCGAGCAGGCCAGCTGGCAGCGCGCCGTCGATGACGGCCTGCAGGCGGTTGTTGCCGCACTTGCGGCACTTGAGCCAGATGGCGAGCGCAGCGCCCACCTGGCCGGCTCCCGCCATGGCGAGGGTGGGGTAGAGCGTCACGTAGCCGAGCGACTCGAGCTGGATGGAGTAGAGGGCAACCAGGCCGTGGTGCATGCCCATGGCCACCATGGGCAGGAAGAGCGCCGAGGCGATGTAGCCGCCGATGATGCGCACGATGACGTTGTCGTTGAGGCAGACCTTCTCGACTACCCACACGAGGGCCGTGGAGACGTAGCCCGTCACCGGCATGACGACAAAAACGTACGGAATCACGCAGACGATGAGCGTGAGCAGAGGCGTGAACACGATGTCGAGGCTGTCGGGCATGCGCTTGCGGATCCAGCGCTCCACGTGACAGAGGCACCACACCCCAATGACCACGGCGAGCACGCCGCCGCGGCCCGAGCGCAGGATCGCGTCGAGCGGCTGGGCGTCGTTGTAGAGGCCCACGAGCTGGGAGATGCTGTCAACGTAGGAGAGCGAGGTCATCATGCCGAGCATGCCGCCGAGGATGGGCGTGCCGCCGAAGCGCTCCGCCGCGCGGTAGCCCGTCCATGCGGTGATGTAGGTGAGGAACGCCGCGTTGATGAGTGAGAGCAGGTTGTAGACCACGCCCCAGAATGGGTCCTCGGCGTAGCCGGGCACCACCTGGGAGACGAGCGTGGCCAGGCCCGAGCAGATGCCGGCGGCCACCACGCCGGGGATGAGCGGGACGAAGATCTCGCCGAAGGTCTTGAGCATGCGCTTGATGCGGCCCTCGGACTGGCCGCTCTTGACGGCCTGCTTGTTCTCCTGCCAGGTGTTTGAGGTGGACGTGGCTGTTGATACGGTGGTGGTTGGGGCCGTGGCGGGGATGCCCATCTCGGCGCAGACATCCGCGCACTTGCGGGAGCGCCCCGGGCCGACGACGATCTCGAGGTACTCGGGGTTGTCGCGCACGAGGCCGAGGACGTCCTCGTTGGCGGTGATTGCGGCCTCGTCCACGAGCGTGCCGTCAGCTACGTGTACGCGCAGGCGCGTCATGCAGTTGGTGGCGCTCTTGACGTTGCCCCTTCCTCCAAGCTGCTTGATGAGCGTCTTTACAAGTTCCTCGTTCGTCATGATTGGTACCTCCTTCTGTGCCTCTCTGGCTAGTTTGGACGTGTTTGCCTATGCGACCGCCTGGCGCACGTGGCCTCCCGTACGTGCGAGGCGGGCCGCTGCGTCGTCCGCGTCACCTCCTGTGAGCAGCATCACAATCGCTGTCTTTGCGTGGCCTCCGGCGGCCTCGAGCGCCGAGGTCGCCTCTGCGCGGGTGCACTCGCACGCGGCCATCACGATGTTCTGGGAGCGCGCGACGAGCTTCTCGTTGGTTGGCTGTACGTCAACCATGAGGTTCTGATACGCCTTGCCGATACGGACCATGCTGCCCGTTGAGATCATGTTGAGCACGAGCTTCTGCACGGTGCCGGCCTTGAGGCGCGTGGAGCCCGTGAGCGCCTCGGGGCCGGGGACCGGTTCTATGGCCAGGTCGGCCGCGGCGCCCGTCTGGGATCCCCGGTTGCAGGCGACGGCCACCGTCCTGCAGCCCAGCTCGCGCGCGTAGGCAAGGCCTCCGAGCACGTAGGGCGTGCGGCCGCTCGCGGCAAGGCCTACCACCAGGTCCCATTTGCTGAGGTCCAGGGCCGCGAGGTTCTTCTCGGCAAGGGCGTTGTCATCCTCGGCGCCCTCGACGGCGGTGAACATGGCCTCCTTTCCGCCGGCGATGACGCCCACCACCATGTCCGGCGAGACGCCGAACGTGGGGACGCACTCGGCGGCGTCGAGCACGCCGAGCCGACCGCTCGTGCCCGCGCCTAGGTAGATGAGCCGGCCGCCGTGCTCGAAGGCCTGAGCCGCCCACTCGATCGCCGTCGCCACCTGCGGCAGAACCTCGGTCACCGAGGACACGGCGCGCGCGTCCTCGGCGTTCATGGCCTGGGCGATCTCGAGCGGCGTCATCGTGTCGAGCGTCATCGTGTCCGGGTTGCGTTCCTCGGTAGTTAGTTGTCCTAAGTCGATCATGTGTCATCTCCCTTCCTTGCGTTGTCCATGTCTGCGTGCTGCCTCCTCTCGGCGTGGCCTATGTCTGCCTCGTGTCCTTCTCGATGTAGTTCTGTCGCATGAGCGAGGTGCAGCGCTCGTAGTCGCGTGCCACGTACAGGGCGTAGAGCATGTCGACCACCGTGAGCTGCGAGAGTCGCGAGGCCATGGCGCCGCTTCTTATGAGCGGTTCGCTCGCCGTTACGCCCAGCGTCCAGTCCGCGAGGGAGGCCAGCGGCGAGCCCCCAACCATCCTGGTGATTGCGACGACTTTGGCGCCCCGGGCCCGCGCAGTGCGGGCGCAGGTGACCGCCTCGTTGGTCATGCCTGAGTAGTTCACCACCACCGCCACGTCAGACGCGCGCATGTTCTTGGCGCAGAGCAGCTGGCTGTGCCAGTCGTCGTAGATGTGGCACTCCTTGCCGACGCGCGTGAGCTTCATCTCGAGGTCGCGCGCCACCAGAAGGGAGGCCCCGATGCCAAAGAGGTCGGTCACCCTGCTCGTGCGGATCGCCTCGGCAGCGGCCTCGAGGGCATCGAGGTCAATCAGGTGCTCGGTGGCCTGGACCGAGCGCACGTTGCTCTGCACGATCTTGTGGACGACGTCGGCCGTCGTGTCCGCGGGCCCCACGCTTTCGATGGCGACGTCGAGCTCGGGGTCCTTGTAGGCCAGCTCGTTCACCAGCTCGCGCTGGAACTCCCGGTAGCCCGAGCACCCGAACTTGCGGCAGAACCGCACCACCGTCGAGGGCGAGACGAAGGCGGCGTTGGCGAGCTCGCGGATGCTTTGGGTCGCGGCCTCCTCGAGGTGCTCCTGGAGGTAGTCGATGATGTTTCGCTCGGCGGGGCTGGCGAACGGTCGTTGTTCGGCTATGCGCATGAGCAGTCCCCGTGGCTCCATCGTGCACCTCCTTTGGTGGTGGTTGGCGCTTCTCCCGACGTTGGACGTTGGGGTCCCGGTGTCGGGTCCCGGATCCGGGGCTTCTCGCTCCGGGCTTTCCCTGCGCTAGGCTTCCCCACATCATAGGGGCCGGTTGGTTTTACTCATCCGTGACCGTGCATCGTGAAACTTTGTGCCATGGCTTGGCAACAGTGGGCAGGGGAGGGCAACCGCTCGCAAGGGATTCCCGACCGTCCGGCTCACTGTGTTTCGTGTTGGCGGCGTGCTGGCATGGGAGGTTTGTTCGGCGGGCGGGGAAGGAGCAGGGGCGCCCTCGCAAGAGGTGCCCATGCGGGGAAATTGATCAACAGCCTGTTGACCAATTGAGACGTTGTATCAGGTGGGCTCTTGACGTCGGGTGCGTCTGGCTCTGAGGCCGAAAGAGCGAAGTCTTGCGCAAACATCGCTCCATAAAAATCACCAGGGCAGAACCGCTTGCGCAGTACCGCCCTCGATGGTCACGAGCGA
>CAZCTE010000158.1:0-3810 GCA_964501395.1 uncultured Atopobium sp. | reverse complement strand
ATTTGGTCGCTCGTGATGTGTGTATCTCGCCACAAGAGGGCGCAGCGCTTTCGGTTTATGCATGCATGGTGGCATTTGCGCAGGAAATTTATTATGTGTATGCGTAGATTGAGCGACAAGGGTCCCCGATGCTGCAAGAGAACACATCACGAGCGGCCAAATCGCGATTGAGGGGTCACCGGTACATCACGAACGGCCATCTTCTAAAACCGCCTCATGCCTCGCTGAGAAACGCGCGGGTGTGCCGGGCCTGGAGGCGGTGGCGCCCACCTTCTTGGGGGCATCACCACAGTAGCCTCCCTGCGCGAGGTGCGCTACGAGCTCAACGTGGCTGTTGAGACTTCCCACGAGGGTTCCCGCAGGGGAGGAGCGTCCTGTCCACGGGGCTTTGCTCCTCTGACCCACAGGCAAGGACGCTCTTCCTGGATGATCGGCAGGTGGAGTCTCCCATCGCCGAAGCTGCGGACATTCCAAGCGACGAGCAAGCCCGTGGCGAATACCGCGAGCGGCTCGCCGTCTCAGGTGCTACTCGCCTTTGGAGGCGTCTGAGGCGGCGGGCTTGCTGGTGCCGCGCTGGTCGGTGTTGTAGAAGCCGGAGCCCTTGAACACGATGCCGGAGGGGTCGAAGACGCGCTCGGCCTCGCGACCGCAGCTCGGACAGCTCACTGTGGGGTGGGCGCTCATGGGGTGCTCGACCTCAAAGGTCGCGCCGCAGCCAGGACAGTGATAGTCGTAACGAGCCATGCTTTCCTCCGAAGACGTGCGTTTCAAGCCGCAGGATACTTTACCCAACGTCGGGTGCTTTCTCGCCGAGAACGGCGCTTCTCTCGGATTGCGCAGACCCGGCGGCGGGCGGGGAGCCTGGCGATACAATGGCCGAAGGCCGGCACATGGCGACGATGGGGGAGCGATGGACATCTGCGGGGCGATCTTCGACTGCGACGGCACGCTCGTGGACTCGATGGGCATGTGGAGCCACGCCTACGCCTGGCTCGGCGCACAGCATGGCTCCGATCGAATCGACCCGGACCGCGTGGAGTCGCTCGCCTTGCGCGACGCCTGTGCGCTCTTCCACGACCAGCTCGGCATGGGCGAGAGCGGAGACGCCCTCTACGAGGAGCTCTGCGCGCACGTACGCCACGCCTACGAGCGCGAGGTCCGCGCGATGCCCGGTGCGCGGGCCTTTCTCGACGAGCTCGCGAGCGCAGGGGTGCCGATGGTGGTGGCCACGTCGACGCCCCTGCGCGAGGTCCGCTGCGCCCTTGCGGCGCAGGGCCTCTCGGGATACTTCTCGGACGTCGTGAGCACCGAGGATGTGGGCGGGCGCGACAAGGAGTTCCCGGACGTCTACCTCGAGGCGTGCCGGCGCCTGGGGACGCCGCTCGAGCGGACCTGGGTCTTCGAGGACGCGCCCTTTGGGGTGCGCACGGCTCGGCGGGCGGGCTTTGCCGTCGTGGGCCTCATGAACGACCACGACGGCCGGCGCGAGGAGGACGTGCGCCCTTGGTGCGACGTCTTCGTCCACGGCTACGCCGAGCTCTCGCTCGGGCTGCTGCGCGACTACGAGCGGCCGCTCGCGGACGTCCCGCGCGACGCGGCCCCGCTGCGCGCGCTCGTGGTCGCGGGCTCGCCCGAGCCGAGCGCGGCCTCGCTCGTGGCCAGGCTCGCCGAGGAGGCCGACTACGTCGTCTGCGCCGACGGCGGTGCCGACGTCTGCCGCGCGGCCGGCGTGGTCCCGGACGTCTTCTGCGGCGACGGCGACTCCGCCTCGCCCGAGGCCTCCGCCTGGGCCGAGGGCGTCTGCGCGCGCCACGTGGGCCTTCCCCCCGAGAAGTACGCGACCGACCTCGCGCTCGCGCTCGGCTGCGCGCGGCACGAGGCCTCCCGGCGCCGCCGCGGGCTCGCGGTGACGCTCACCTGCGCCTCGGGGGGCAGGCCCGACCACGCCCTGGCCGTCGTGGGCCAGCTCGCGCTCGCCGACGCCGCGAGCGCGCGGCTCGTGGAGGACGGCTTCGAGATGAGGGTCGTCTCCGCCGACCACGAGAGCGTCTGGGAGCTCGGCGCCGAGGCGCAGGGGCGCACCTTCTCGGCCGTGGCGGTGGCGCCGGGCACGCGCGTGGACGAGCGTGGGATGCGCTGGGAGCTCGACGACCACCCCTTGGAGCTCCTCGGCGACCTGGGCATCTCCAACGTCATCGTGGCCCCCGACGCGAGGATCGTCTGCCGGTCCGGCGCCGTCGCGGCCTTCCTCCTGCGGGACTGAGGCGTCGCCCGCGGCCCTTCTCGGGCCAGCTCTCTGCGCCTGGCGGGGAACCTCACAGTTGGTCTGTGTCCCTCGGACGTCCGAAGCCAGCACCAGGCCCTTTGCCCGGGCGCGCTCGAAAAAGAGAGACCACCTGTGAGGTTTTCTGGGCGACGCGGCATCGGCGGAGACGGCCACGGGGAGGCCCCTGCGCGCCGCGAGCCCGCGAGGGCCAAGCAGCGACAAAAACACCACAATATCTTGGGCCCTTCCGTTGCCGAGCCCAACGCGTGTGCTATATTCGTACGGCTATGAAAGTTGCGGGCGCGAGTGAGCGCCGCGCCCCCGAGGAGGTACGAGTCATGTCCAAGGTTTGTGAGTTCTGCGGCAAGCACGCCGTCGCCGGCCATTCCATCAGCCACTCCCACCGTGTGGTCAACCGCACGTTCAAGCCCAACATCCAGCGCGTCACCGTGGTGGTCGACGGCCATCGCCGCAAGGCCAACGTCTGCTCGCGCTGCCTCAAGTCCGGCAAGATCGCCCGCAGCTAGGCCAGTCAAGGACGGTCGGGAGGGGGTCGCCTCGGCGGCCCCCTCCTTTTGCGTGTCGCGCCGCCCCGGCCCGTCCGGCGCCTGGGCGGGCTGCGCTATAATCATCGGGATTGACAGCGCAGCTCTTTCAGCAGCGAGAGGAGACCACATGTCTGGTGTCGTTCCGGGAACGCTGAGGGTGTCCAACGACTGCATCGCCGACCTCGCCGGCTATGCCGCCCTCGAGTGCTACGGCGTGGTCGGCATGGCAGAGATTGACGAGCAGGCCGGGGTCGCGCGCCTCCTGCCCTCGCACCGCCTGAGGAAGGGCATCGACGTCGCCGCGTCGGGCGGGCGCGTCTCGGTGGACCTCCACGTCATCGTCGAGCAGGGCGTCAACATGTCCTCCGTCGTCGGCAACCTCACGAGCTCGGTGAAGTTCCTGCTCAAGCAGATCGCCGAGCTTGAGAACGTTGACGTGAAGGTGCACATCGAGGGTCTGCGCAACGCGCGCTAGGCCCCCACGACCCAGAACCGAGGTTCTCGAAGATGATTTCAACCGTGATCCGCACGTGCTTCCCGGCAGCCGCCCAGGTCGTGGCCGACAGGGCCGAGGAGATCAACAGGCTCAACGTCTTCCCCGTGCCCGACGGCGACACCGGCACGAACATGTCGCTCACGCTCAACACGGTGGTCAAGGAGGTCCAGGACCTTCCCGCCGACGCCGACATGGCCGAGATCGCCAAGGCCATCACGCACGGCTCGCTCATGGGCGCGCGCGGCAACTCGGGTGTCATCACGAGCCAGATCCTGCGCGGCGTGGCCGAGGGTCTCGTGGACGCCAAGGATCAGGAGAACCTCACCCCCTCCGACCTGGCGCACGCGCTGCGCCGGGGCGTGAAGGTGGCCTTCAAGGCCGTCCGCAAGCCCGTCGAGGGCACGATCCTCACGGTCCTGCGTGACGTCTCCGCCAAGGCCGACCAGCTCGAGAAGACGAGGGTCACCATCGCCGAGATGGCCGACGCCCCCGTGGTCGAG
>CAZCTE010000157.1:2345-3933 GCA_964501395.1 uncultured Atopobium sp. | reverse complement strand
TGCCAGGCGACAGCGGGGCCAGGGCGAGAAGCGCGCAGGGCGCCGGACGACCCCGAAACCGGCGCGGGCGACCGGGCGACAACGCGCACCCGCACCACCCCGCCCTCACTCGCCCGGGAACGTCACCGTGATCGTGGTGCCCCTGCCGACCTCGCTCTCAAGCGCAATCTCAGCGCCGTGGTAGGCGGCCGCGTGCTTGACGATGGCAAGCCCCAGGCCGGTCCCGCCCATGTCGCGGCTGCGGCCCTTGTCCACGCGGTAGAAGCGCTCGAAGACCTTGTCCTGCGACTCCTCGGGGATGCCAATGCCGGTGTCGCTCACGCGCAGCGTGGGACGCCCGCCCACGGGGACCGCCCACACGTGGACCGTGCCGTCGGGCCGGTTGTAGCGGATGGCGTTGTCGCAGAGGTTGGTCACGAGCTCGTCCAGAAGCCTCGCGTTGCCCTGCACCAGGCAGGAGACGCCGTCCACGCTCACGCTCACGCCGGCCGCCCGCGCCCGGGGCCCCAGTCGGTCCGCGACGTCGCGCGCCACCGAGAGCAGGTCCACCGGCTCGGAGGGCAAAAAGAGCTCATGGTCCCCGCTGCGCTCGGAGTCGTCGAGCTTGGAGAGGGTGAGGATGTCGCTCACCAGGCTCGAGAGGCGCCGCGCGTCGTCGTAGATGCGCCCCGCGAAGCCGGGGACGTCCTCCTGCCGGGCGATCCCGTCCCTGATGAGCTCTGCCGCCCCCTGGATGGAGGCGATGGGCGTCTTGAGCTCGTGGGTCACGTTGGCCGTGAACTCGCGGCGCATGTCGGCCGCGTCCTGGACCTCCCGCATGCGGTGCACGAGCTGCCCGTGCTGCTCGTTCAGGCGCGAGACGAGCGGGTCGAGCTCCACGTAGGGGGCCTCGCCGTCGCCGGACGAGGGGTCGATCTCCAGGATGGGCCGCACGAAGCGCCGCGAGAGGAGGCGCGCCGCGGCCCAGCTCACCGCCACGAGGAGGAGCGCCAGCCCAACGAGCAGGACGACGTCCTGGAAGAGCAGCGCGGCCACGCCGGCGCGGTCCACCGAGAGGCGCATCACCTGGCCGGACTCGAGCCGCACGGCCTCGTAGATGCTCGTGTAGCCCACGGTGTCGCTCGCACGCTCGGACGAGCCGGACCCGGTCTCCAGGGCCTCCTTGACCTCTGGGCGGTCCGCGTGGTTGGGGAGCTCGCTCGCGTCCGCCCCGGAGTCGTAGGTGACGGTGCCGTCCGGGTCTATGAGCGTGGCGCGGATCTCACCGAGGTCGAGCTGGGAGAGCAGGGCCTCGTCGTCCCGGGAGAGGTCGAGGAGCGACGCCAGGGTCCGGCACTCGGCCGCAAGCTGCTCGTGCTCGTCGGCGAGGAAGGCGGACTGGTAGATGAGGGAGGCCACCGCGGTCACGGTCACGGCCACGCAGGCGCAGGCCACCACGAGCGCCACGAACATCCTGTGGGAGAGCGACTCCTTGCCCCCGGGCTGCCTGGTCATGCGTCCTCCTTGTCAGGTGCGGGCGGCGGCTGCTGGCCCGACCGCGGGCGCGCGGGCCAGCTGGCAGGCGACCCCGGCTTGCCGACGCGCGCGG
>CAZCTE010000157.1:0-2245 GCA_964501395.1 uncultured Atopobium sp. | reverse complement strand
GCCCCGTCTACCCGCGGGCGCGATACCCCACGCCGCGGACGGTCTCTATGAGGTCGGACGAGTCCCCGAGCTTGGCCCTGATCTGCTGGACGTGCACGTCCACGGTGCGCGACCCGCCGTCGAAGTCCCAGCCCCACACGCGCTGGAGCAGCTCCTCGCGCGAGAAGACCACGCCGGGCGAGCGCATGAGGAACTCCAGGAGCTCGAACTCGCGCATGGTGAGATGGACCTCGCTGCCGGAGACCGTCACCTCGCGGCGGTCGGGCCAGAGGGTCACCTCGCCCAGGGTGAGGCACTCGTGGCTCTCCTCGACCTTGGGCTCCCGGCCGGCGCGGCGCAGCAGCGCGCGGGTGCGGCTCACGACCTCCATCATGCCGAAGGGCTTGGAGAGGTAGTCGTCCGCCCCGGAGTCGAGGGCCCGCACGGTGTCGAGCTCGGTGTCCTTGGCGGTGAGCATCATCACGGGGACGTTAGAGAGGCCCGGGGTCCGGCGCAGGCGGGCCAGGATCTCCAGCCCGTCCGTGTCCGGCAGCATGATGTCGAGAAGCACCGCGTCGGGCGTGCGCTCGGCGCAGGCCCTGCGGAACTCGGCGTCGTCGGCACAGCCGCGCGCCTCGATGCCGCCCTGCCCCAGGGCGTAGACCGTGAGCTCCCGGATGTTCTTGTCGTCCTCGACGTAGTAGACCAACGCTCTTCCTTCCAGACCCCTCGACCGTTCCTACTCTACCCCACCGCCCGGCCGCGGGCGGTTTGCGGACGTCGTCTGGGCAGCTGGCGGCGGGGAGGCCGCCCGAGCCCGCCCTACTCGCCCTGCCGCTGGCTGGCCTTCTCGGCCACCACGTGCTCGCCGGTCACGCGGAAGATCGCCCAGGCGGCGATGCGCTTGGCGAGGTCGCCTATCCGCTCGAAGTACTTGGCCACCATGAGGAGCTCGGGCAGGTACTGCGCCGAGGAGCGCCCGTCGCGGATGAGGCCCACGAGCTTCTCCTCCGTGGCGGCGTAGAGCTCGTTCACGGCGGTGTCGGCCTCCACGACCTCCTGGGCCTTCTCCACGTCGGCGGAGCAGAAGGCGCCCACGGCCTTCTCCACCATCTCGGCGGCGTGCTCGCTCATCGGCAATATCTGCGCCTCGATCTTCTCGGCGGCCGTCGCGGGGATGTCCTCGGCCAGAAAGACGGCGTCGCGCGTCATGGAGTCGATGTGCGAGAGGTCGCTCACCATGCGGAAGGCGCCCGTGACAAAGCGCAGGTCCTCGCCGATGAGCGGCTGCTGGAGCAGCATGATGTCCAGGCAGGCGTTCTCGATGGCGGAGCGCAGGCGATCCTCCGCCTTGCGGCCGCCCATGACGCCCTCGGCGGCGCCCGCGTCCCCGCCTGCGGCGAGGCCCGCGGCGCGCACGTCGGCCACGGTCTTCTCGCCAAAGCGCCTGATGTAGTCCTCGACCTCGTTGAGCTGGTCGGTGAAGCGGGTTCTGGTGCTGATGACCATTAGCTGAACCTCCCTGAGAGATACTCCTGCGTGCGCCTTTGCCGGGGATTGCCAAAGAGCTCGCGGGTGGGGCCCGCCTCGATGAGCTCGCCCAGGTAGAAGAAGGCGGTCGTGTCGGCCACGCGCGTGGCCTGCTGCATGTTGTGGGTCACCACGACCACGGTGTGGTCCTCGGCGAGCTCGGACATGAGCTGCTCGACCATGGACGTGGAGATGGGGTCGAGGGCAGAGGTGGGCTCGTCCATGAGCAGGACCTCGGGATCGCAGGCGAGCGCCCGCGCGATGCAGAGGCGCTGCTGCTGGCCGCCCGAGAGACCCAGGCCGCTCTGCCCGAGCTTGTCCTTCACCTCGTCCCAGAGGGCCGCGCGGGTGAGGCAGCGCTCGCAGATCTCGTCCCCCTCTGCCCTGGAGATGCGGCGCATGCGCCGGGGCCCGTAGAGCACGTTGTCGCGGATGCTCATGGGGAAGGGGTTGGGGTGCTGGAAGACCATCCCCACGTACACGCGCAGCGCGTTGGCGTCCATCCGGAAGATGTCCTGGCCGCCGAGCTCTATGGTGCCCTCGGTGCGCACGGTCTCCACGAAGTCGCACATGCGGTTGAAGGTGCGCAGCAGCGTGGACTTGCCGCAGCCGGAGGGGCCGATGAAGGCCGTGGCGCGGTTGCGCGGGATCTCGAGGCTGATCCTCTTGAGCGCCTGGAAGTCCCCGTACCACAGGTCGAAGTCGCGGACGGAGATGGCCGTCTCCGCGGCGGCCG
>CAZCTE010000156.1:0-3942 GCA_964501395.1 uncultured Atopobium sp. | reverse complement strand
GAGCACCCTTGTTGTGCACCCGTGCGCAACCGCACGGCGCGAAAGAACGGTCTAGGCAGAAGATGCAGCCGCACGAGGCGTCTCATGAGAGACGGCCGCGTGGGCCGGCACGCCCTCTCATGCGCTATTATGTGGTCTCGTTAGGGACACACGCGCATCGCTTGGAGGCTCTACATGCCCATGACCGCGATTATCCTCGCCGCGGGCGAGGGAACGCGAATGAAGTCCCGCTACCCCAAGGTTCTGCATAAGCTTCTCGACCGTCCGCTCGTCTCCTGGGTCACCCGCGCCGCGCGCGAGGCCGGAGCCGGGCGGATTATCGTTGTCGTGGGTCACGGCGCAGACGAGGTGCGGGCACATCTTTCCGCTGAGACCGACGTCGAGTGCGTCGAGCAGACCGAGCGCCTGGGCACCGGGCACGCCACCCGCGTGGCCATCGAGGCGGCGGGCATCAACGAAGGCCCCGTCGTCATCCTCAACGGCGACCTGCCGCTCATCTCGCCCGAGACCGTCCGCGCCTTCGCGGACTCCGTCGCGGACGGGGGCAGCGCCGCCGCCATCCTCACGGCGACCCCGCCCGACCCCTACGGCTACGGCCGCGTCGAGCTCGCCGAGGACGGCAGCGTCGCGCGCATCATCGAGCAGAAGGACTGCACCGCCGAGCAGAGCGCGAGCCTCCTCGAGTGCAACGCCGGCTGCTACGCCTTTGACGGGGCGCTTCTCGCCCAGCACATCGGCGAGATCGGCAACGACAACGCCCAGCACGAGTACTACCTGCCCGACATGGTTGAGATTCTGCGGGGTCACGGCCACGCCACCACCATCGTCCACTGCGAGGACTACCGCGAGGCGCTCGGCGTCAACTCGCGCGTCCAGCTCGCCGAGCTCGCCGCCGTCGCCCGGGACCGCATCAACGAGCGTCTCATGGCCGAGGGCGTCACCATGCTCGACCCCTCCACCGTCTGGGTGGGGCCGGACGTCACCGTAGGCCGCGACACCGTCCTGCTCCCCATGACCATGCTCTGGGGACACACGAGCGTGGGCGAGGAGTGCACCCTCGGCCCCAACACGCGCCTCACCAACTGCACCGTGGCAGACCACGTCTCGCTCGAGGAGACCGTGGGCGTGGACGTCACCATCGAGCGCGATGTCACCTGCGGCCCCCGCGCCTACCTGCGCGGTGGCGCCCACGTGCTCGAGGGGGCCCACGTGGGAACGCACGTGGAGATCAAGAACTCCGTCATTGGCAAGGGCTCCAAGGTCCCGCACCTCTCCTACATCGGGGACTGCGAGATGGGGGCCGGCGTCAACATCGGGGGCGGCTCCATCACCTGCAACTACGACGGCGTGCACAAGAACCGCACCGTCATCGGGGACAACGTGTTCGTGGGGTCCGACACCATGATGGTGGCCCCCGTGGAGATTGGCGACGGCGCCCTCGTGGGCGCGAGCTCCTGTGTGACCCAGGACGTGCCCGCAGACGCGCTCTACCTCGAGCGAGCCAAGCCGCACGTGGTCGAGGGCTACGCTTCCAAACGACTCGAACGACTCAGGAAAGGTGAGGCCTAGGATGTACGAGAACCTCAGCGAGCCCATGGCGCTGAAGAGCGAGATCAAGCTCTACACCGGCACCGGGAACCCCGTGCTCTCCCAGAAGATCGCGGACATCCTGCACCTGGAGCTGCAGGGGCTCAAGATCGAGAAGTTCGCCAACGGGGAGATCTACGCCCGTTTCGTGGAGTCCGTCCGCGGCGACGAGGTCTTCTTCATCCAGTCGCTCTCCGGCGCGAGCGTGAACGACCTCCTCATGGAGACCCTCGTGGTGGCCGACGCCGCCAAGCGCGCCTCGGCCTCCAAGTTCACGGCGGTGCTTCCCCACTACTGCTACGCCCGCCAGGACCGCAAGGCGGCCGCCCGCGAGCCCATCACCGCCCGTCTGGTGGCCAACCTGCTCGAGGCCGCCGGCGTGAACCAGGTCATCACCATCGACCTCCACCAGGGCCAGATCCAGGGCTTCTTTGACATCCCCGTCACGCACCTCACCGCGCTCTACCTCATTGGCGACTACTTCAAGGGCAAGGACTTCGACTGGGAGAACACCGTGGTGGTCTCGCCCGACATGGGCCGCGCCAAGGTGGCCAAGCGCCTCTCCGACTACCTCGGCTGCGAGGTGGCCATCGCGCACAAGAGCCGCCCCAAGCACAACGCCTCCGAGGTCATGGGCATCATCGGCAACATCGAGGGCAAGACCTGCATCGTCAACGACGACATGATCGACACGGCGGGCACCCTCTGCAACTCCGTCCGCAAGCTCAAGGAGATGGGCGCCGGCGACATCTACGTCTCCGCCACGCACGGCATCTTCTCCGGCGAGGCCCTTAAGCGCCTGGAGGAGGCCCCGCTCGAGGAGTGCGTGGTCACCGACATCATCCCCTGTGCGGCCGCCAACAAACCGGGCTCCAAGATCAAGACCGTCTCGGTGGCCAACGAGCTCGCCGAGGCCATCAACAGCGTCTACATGCGCCGCTCCGTCTCCGAGATCTTCGGCGGACAGGGCGCCGAGATTTAGCGCGGCAACCGCGAGCCCCACGCGAGTCCCGAGCTAGTTCCGCGCTAGCCCCGCGCGAGTCCCGCCCCAAGCCGCCGAGGAGACCCATGCCTGCCACGCAGCCCAGCGCCATCAAGATTGTCTGCGGGCTCGGGAACCCGGACCCCGAGTACGCCCACACCCGGCACAACGCGGGCTTCGCCACGATTGACGTCGTGGCGGCCCGTCAGGGGGTTCGCTACTGGAAGTCAGAGGCCGGCGCGCAGGTGGCCAGCATCACCGTCAGGGGCAAGGACGGCGAGCGGCGCGAGGTGCTTCTCGCCAAGCCCATGAGCTACATGAACACCTCCGGGGGGCCGCTCTCCAAGCTGGCGCGCGCCCACCACGTGAGCCCCGGCGAGATCCTGGTGATCCACGACGAGGTGGACCTGCCCGCAGGCGAGGTCAAGCTCAAGCTGGGCGGCGGCCTCAACGCGCACAACGGCCTGCGCTCCATAGCGGACAAGCTCGGCAGCCGCGACTTTGCGCGCGTGCAGGTGGGCATAGGCCGACCGCCCGGGCGCATGCAGGTGGCGGACTACGTCCTGCGCGAGCTCAAGGGCGGCTTCCTCGAGGACTTTGAGCTCACGGTCCAGCGCGCCGCGGACCTCGTGGAGGAGTCGCTCGGCTAAGCAGGCCGAGCAATGAAAAACAGTCTCAGCGGCGGGGCACCCCAGCAAAGAGGAATGCCCCGCCGCGTCTTCTTACAGCATGCTTGCGTCAGGCCGGGGACGCCGGATTCCGGGAATCGTACACTCGACGAAAGCGACGGACGGAGGCGAGGGAGACGCCCCTGTCGACCGCCTACCGCCCACCGCCCTTCTCGCCCCCTCACCTAGGAAAACCTCCGCTCTCAGGTAAAATGTTGCCTGTTGGAGCGACCCAGCTCGGGCCGCCAAGACAGAGGGATTGCAGGAGAGGAGCGCGGTTAATGTACAAAATCCTCGAAAAGACGCAGTTCTCGGAGAAGGTGTTCAAGTTCCGCATCGAGGCGCCCCGGATGGCCAGGCACGCTCACGCCGGCCAGTTCCTTATGGTGCGCGCCAACGAGACGGGCGAGCGCGTGCCGTTCACCCTTGCGGGCTGGAACGCCGACGAGGGCTGGGTCGAGTTCATCTTCATGGTGATCGGCAAGACCACCGAGATGCTCTCGGCCTACGAGGCCGGAGATTCCATCCAGGACGTCACGGGGCCGTTGGGGGTGCCCACCGAGATGGCCGACGGCCCGTGCGCCGTCATCGGCGGCGGCGTGGGGCTGGCCATTGCCTTCCCGGTTGCCCGCCACTTGGTCGAAACCGGTCACGAGGTCCACGCCATCATGGGCGCGCGCACCAAGGACCTGCTGCTCCTCGAGG
>CAZCTE010000155.1:0-3943 GCA_964501395.1 uncultured Atopobium sp. | reverse complement strand
CTTCTGGGACAACCACGACCAGCCGCGCGCCGTGACGCGCTTCGGCGGTCGCGACGGGGTGGGCCTGCGCGGCGGCAGCTGGGAGCGCGTGGGCAAGATGCTCGCCCTCTGCGCGCACCTCATGAAGGGCACGCCCTACATCTACCAGGGGGACGAGCTTGGGATGACCAACCCCGGCTATGACTCGATCTCCCAGTTCGACGACGTGGAGAGCAGGAACCACTACCGCATCATGCTCGAGGAGGGGAAGTCGCCCGCCGAGGCCCTCCGCATCGTGAACGAGCGCTCGCGCGACAACGGCCGCACGCCCATGCAGTGGACGGCGGGGCCCAACGCCGGCTTCACGAGCGGCCGCCCGTGGCTGGACGTCCCCGAGAACCACCTGCTCGTCAACGCCGAGAGCGAGGTGGGCGTCGAGGGGTCCCTCTTCGAGTTCTATCGCGAGCTCGTGCGCCTGCGCCACGAGCTTGAGGTGGTCTCCCGCGGGGACGTGCGCTTCCTCGACGCCGGGCCGGCCGCGCCCAAGGTGATCGCCTTCGAGCGAACGCTCGGAGACGCGCGCCTCGTGGTGGCCTGCTCCTTTGACGAGAGGCCCTGCGCCCTGGCCGACCTAGGGCTCGAGGGGCACGGGCGGCTCCTGGGCACCTACGACGACGAGCCCGCGCCCGGCAGCCTGCGCCCCTTCGAGGCCGTGGCCTGGCTGCGGAGCTAGACGGCCGACGGATTAGGCGGGCGGCACATCGAGAAGGGCCCCTCGTCCGCAGCGCCGGGACGAGGGGCCTCGTGGCCAGATCGGGGTGGGGCCGCCTATCCCTTCTGGCGGTCCGGCGGCCTCAGCTCGGTGAGGCCCGAGTAGTCAACCGGGGCCGTCGAGGGCCTCAGGGGGCCGGGCGCGTACCAGTCCAGCGCGCAGTCGATCCACGCGTTCCAGAACGGCCACTCGTGCCCGCCCACCTCCGGCTCCCAGTACGTGACGTCAAAGTCCGCGTCCTGCAGGAGCTCCGCGAGGTCGCGGTTGTTCTGGCAGAGGTTGTCGTGCAGGCCGCAGGCGATGTAGAAGGCCGGCTTGGGGAGGTCGGGGTCCTGCTTGAACTTCTCGACAAGCGCCATGTAGTCCTTCTCGGTCCCCAGGACGGTGTCTATGTCACCGAAGAAGCGCTCGTAGTACTTGCGCTTGCGCGGCGAGTTGGACTCCAGCGCCTCAACCACGCGGTCGCGCATGAAGGCGCCCGAGAGGATGATGATGCTCCCAAAGCGCTCCGGCCGGAGCAGTCCGTTGACCATGGCGGTGTAGGCGCCGATGGAGATGCCGGCCAGGGCGGTGTCCTCGCGCTTGGCGGAGAGCGGGAAGACGCGGCGCGTGAACTCCACCAGCTCCTCGCTGATGAACTTGCCGTGCCACTCGTCTATCTCGGGCTTGTTGAGGTAGAGCCCGTCGTCTCCGGACGGCATGACGAGGGCGACGTCGCGCGCCTCGGCCGTCTCCACCACGTGCGTGCGGTCGAGCCAGTCCACGTCCCGGCCAAAGAGCCCGTGCAGGAGGTAGACCGTGCGGTACGGGCCCCGGCGGTGCGTGGCGAGCCTGTCTCCGTCCATCTTGTCCGCAGGGATCACGACGGTGAGGACCACGTTGCGCTCGAGGTAGCGGGAGTAGAAGTCGACCCTGAACAGTGCCATGCGCGCATTCCTCCTCATGGAGTCTGCCGAGGGCGCTCGGACTGCGTCAGACGGGCCCTAGCAGGGAAGCCAGGCGAGCGCCTCCTGAAGGGCGGTGTTCCAGAAGTCCCAGTCGTGGCCGCCTTCCAGCTCATGATACGTGACGTCGAGCCCGGTGTCGCGCAGGCGCTGGGCCAGCACCCGGTTGGGTTCGGCGAGCGGGTCCTGGTTGCCGCAGCTCATGAAGACTCGCGGACGCGGGCGGTCGCAGTAGACGAGGTCGGCCGCCAGACGCGCCGGGTCCTTGTCGGAGCCGCGCACGTGCGAGAGGTCTCCGAAGGTGTGCTCGAGGAAGGGGCGCGAGAGGAAGAAGAGGTCGTCCGAGATGATCTGGTCAAAGCCGTCGATGATCATGGCGGAGGAGAGCCCCACCACCGAGCCAAAGGTCTCGCAGTACTTGAGGCCGTTGCGCAGCGCGCCGTACGCGCCCATGGAGATGCCGCCGATCCAGGTGTCCTCGCGGCGGTTGGAGAGCGGGAACATGCGGCGCGCCACCTCCACGAGCTCCTGCCCCACAAAGCGCCCGTAGTAGTCGTGGGACTCGGGCTGGTCCAGGTAGAAGGCGTTGTAGCCGGACGGCATGACCACGGCTATGCCCCGGCTCTCCGCCCAGTTGCGGATCCGGGTCTCGGAGATCCAGTCCGAGTGGTTGCCGGAGATGCCGTGCAGCAAAAAGAGCGTCTTGAACGGCGCCTTGGGCTTGGGGTAGGGGCAGGACTGCCAGGCCTTGAGGTCGTGCTCGAGGTCCCCGCCCTCCCTGCGCATCACGGAGTCCGTGGCGTAGGCGTCCCCCTGGCTGTCAAAGGGGAGGACGACCTCGAGCGTGGTGGTGCGCATGAGGCAGGTGGAGAAGTAGTCGACGCTGATGAGAGCCATGGTCAGGCCTCCTTGGGGTTGGCGAGAAGAACCCCGCCAGTATAGGGCAACTCGGGGGCAACCCCGTGAGGGGGGCGGCAGCCTGCGGGGACCTCCGGGGCGGGCGTGCGCCTGGGGGTTGGTCTCTGCGCCGCCTTCCCGCTGGCTGGCCCCTACCCGTTCTTGGCGGCCGTGTCCAACAGGAGCTGGCCGAGGCTGCGATAGCGCCCCTCGCTCAGGGCGCCGCGCGGGATGAAGACGTAGCGCCGGCGGCCAAAGCGGGCGAGGATGCCGTCGGCGTTGGCGCTGACGTGCTTGAGGTCGGCGAGAGCGTAGTCCTCGCCCACGTCCCGCGTGTCGCGCACGTGGACGGTGTCTTCGTCGACCACCACGTGGATGATGCCGTCGTAGAGATCTGGGTCAATCGTTGACGCGCGAACGTAGTTCAGGCGCAGGAAGCTGATGTTGGAGAACGCCTGCAGGAGGCAGAACGCGATAACGAACACGAGGATGAGCAGGGGGTAGTTGTCCTGCATGGTGAGCGCCAAGATGATGAGAATCACAAGGAAGACGAAGCTGGCCGCAAGGATGAAGCCCCGCGCCCGCGGGGCCAGGAGCTCGGAGGCCCTGGTGAGGCCGACCTCGCCGTACTCGAAGGTCATCGAGTAGCGAACGTTGTCGTACATGCTGTCGTCGAAGGTGGGCAGCTTTCCCTCGGCGGATGCCTTGCGGCGCGTCTTGTGCTTCTTAGCCATGTTCCTCTCCCTGAGTTCCTGAGTCGGTTTTTGAAAAATCCTAGCGGTTAGTGGAGGAGCTGTCGTGGAAATATGCTTCCCCGGTGAAATGTGCCGCTTGTCGGGGCGCGGCTGGGCGCAGGTTAGGATTCGGGGAATGATAGGCATCGTGCAGGGCGCGATCGCACGACGGCTTGCCCGCGTGCGGACGCACTGTAAAGCCTGAGAGCTTGGCAGCTGCCAAAGTGGGGGCCGGGCGCATCGCGTCGACGGGCCCCTGTCTATGTCGGTCGGCAGCGGGGCGCGCCGGCGACGACGGACGATGGCGGCTCCGTCCGGCGCGCGATGGCGGCCCCGCCCGGGGCTCGGTGCCGCACCAACCCTGCGCGCGGCGCATCTGCTACACTCCCATCAGCGCGTTCGATGGGGTCGGGTGGCGCAACACCTCGAACCTGGTCAGGGCCGGGAGGCAGCAGCCATAAGGGGCCTCTGGCGAGCACCCGGTCCCATCGAGCGCGCTTTTGCGTCCTCCCCTCCGTTGCCGGCGAACCTCGGCAAGGGACCCTTGCGCCCAGGCCATCGAAACATATCCGCGTCCCATCCTGGCGGAACGTGCGCTTGCGGCCGGCGCGTGAGCT
>CAZCTE010000154.1:0-3961 GCA_964501395.1 uncultured Atopobium sp. | reverse complement strand
AGCCCAGGCAGTAGTGGGTGTCGTCGATGCGGCTCGTCCACTCGCGGAAGGTCTCGGAGACGGCGTCCTTGAGCGTGCCCGTGCCCGAGGAGACCCCAACCACCTCCGCGCCGAGGAGGCGCATCCGATAGACGTTCAGGGCCTGGCGCTCCATGTCCTCCACGCCCATGTACACGCGGCACGCCATGCCCATGAGCGCGGCGGCCGTGGCCGTGGCCACGCCGTGCTGCCCGGCGCCCGTCTCGGCAATGAGGCGGGTCTTGCCCATGCGCCTGGCGAGAAGCGCCTGGCCCAGGACGTTGTTGATCTTGTGCGCGCCGGTGTGGTTGAGGTCCTCGCGCTTGAGGTAGACCCTGGCGCCGCCGAGGTCGGCCGTCATGTTGGCGGCGAAGTAGAGCAGCGACGGCCGCCCGGCGTAGCCGTTGAGCAGGTCGGCGAGCTCGGCCTGGAAGGTGGGGTCGTCCTTGAGGCGCCCGTAGGCATCCTCGAGCTCTGTGACGGCGTTCATCAGCGTCTCGGGGATGTACTGACCCCCGTGCTCGCCGAAGCGCCCGCGCGAGCCTGGTGAGTTGCTCATATGACAGCTCCTCTCACGGCGGCCACGGCCGCCCTCATCTTCTCGGGGTCCTTGGACCCGTCCGTCTCTATGCCCGAGCTCATGTCCACGCCCCAGGGGCGAAGCTCCCGCACGGCCCCCGCCACGTTGCCCGGCCCGAGGCCGCCCGCCAGGAGGTAGGGCCGGCGCACCGCGCGGGCGTACGACCAGTCGAAGACGCGCCCCGTCCCCTTTCCGCTGTCGAGAAGGACGAGGTCGGCCGGGCTCCGCTCGGCGCGCTCGACGTCCGCGGCCGAGCGCGGGCAGAAGGCCTGGATGACGCGGGCGGCGGACCCCGCGGCGAGAAGCGCCTCGCGCAGGCGCGCGACGTAGGCCTCGCCCTCTGAGCCGTGGAGCTGCACCCACTCGAGCCCCGCCGCCCGGGCGAGCTCGGCCACGCGCGCGGGGTCCGCGTCCACGAAGACGCCCACCCGCTCGATCCCCGAGCCGTCGAGGGCGCGGGAGAGCTCCGCGAGCCGCCCGCCCGTGACGCTGCGGCGCGACCGCTCGAACTCAACGACGAAGCCCACCAGGTCCGGCCGCGCCTTGAGGGCGGCCTCCACGTCCTGCGCGCGGCTGAGCCCGCAGAGCTTGACGCGGGTGCGCGGGGTTGGGGCCTCCCCCGCCCCGCGGAGCTCCGCGAGCGCGGCGCGCGTGTCCGGCGCGCGCATGAGGGTCTCGCCCACGAGCACGGCGTCCACGCCCGCCTCCTCGAGCAGGGCCACGTCGGCGCGGGTCCGCACGCCCGACTCGGAGACGAAGACCCGCCCCTCCCCCACGAGCGGCCGCAGGCGGGCGCTGCGGCCGAAGTCCACCTCAAAGGTGCGCAGGTCGCGGTTGTTGACGCCCACCACGCGCGCCCCCGCCGCCAGGGCGCGCGGCAGCTCCTCGGGCTCGTAGGCCTCCACGAGGGCCGACATCCCCAGCTCGTGGGCGAGCGCCACGTACTCGGCGAGCTGCTCGTCGGTGAGGATGCCGCAGATGAGCAGCACGGCCGCGGCCCCGGCCACACGCGCCTGCCAGACCATGTACTCGTCCACCACGAAGTCCTTGCGCAGCACGGGGATGCGCACGGCCGCGGCGACGGCGGCCAGGTCGTCGAGGGTGCCCCTGAACCAGCGGGGCTCCGTGAGGCAGCTCACCGCCGCCGCACCGGCCTCCTCGTAGGCGCGCGCCACGGCCACGGGGTCCGCGCCCTCGGCGATCGCGCCCTTTGAGGGGCTCGCGCGCTTGACCTCGCAGATGAACGACATGCCCGGCGCGCGGAGGGCCCGCTCGAAGGGCCTCTCGATCGGCTCCAGGTCCCGCGCCCGGGCCCGCAGCTCGGCGAGCGGCACGCGGGCGCGCTCCTCCTCCACGCGCTCGCGCGCGGCGTCGGCGATCGTGAGGAGGATGTTCTTCTCGGCAGCCATGGCCGCCCCTAGCGACGGGACTGCTCGACGAAGGCGTCGAGCGTGGCCAGCGCGGCCCCCGAGTCCACCACGGAGGCGGCGAGCGCCACCCCCGCCTCCGGGCTCTCGGCGAGCTCGCACACGTAGAGCGCGCAGCCCGCGTTGAGCACGGCCGCGTCACGCTTGGGACCGCGCTCCTCGCCCGCGAGGACGGCCCGGACGGTGGCGGCGTTCTCCTCGGGCGTGCCGCCGAGAAGGTCGGACTTCTCGCAGCGCGCAAGGCCCAGCTCCTCCGGCGTGATCACCGAGGTGCGGTAGAAGCCGTCGCGCAGCTCGCAGACCGTGGTGGGCGCCGAGAGCGAGACCTCGTCCATGCGGTCCCGCCCATAGACCACCAGGGCCCGGCGCACGCCGAGCTTGGCCAGGACCTTGGCCACCGGCTCCACGAGGTACTCGTCGTAGACGCCGAGCAGGTAGTACTCGGGGCGGGCGGGGTTGGTGAGCGGCCCCAGGATGTTGAAGACCGTGCGGAAGCCCAGCTCCCTGCGGATGGGCCCCACGTACTTCATGGCCGTGTGGTAGCGCTGCGCGAAGAGGAAGGCCATCCCGCAGCCCTCGAGCATCGCGCGGGCGCGCCCCGGGTCCTGGTCGATGTTGGCGCCGAGGGCCTCGAGGCAGTCGGCCGTGCCGCACTGGGAGCTCGCCGCGCGGTTGCCGTGCTTGGTCACCTTGGCGCCCGCGGCCGCGCAGATGAGCGCCGCCGTGGTGGAGATGTTGAAGGTGTTGGCACGGTCCCCGCCCGTGCCCACGATCTCGAGCGTGCGCAGGCCGGGGTGCTCCACCGGCGTGGCGAGCTCGCGCATGGCCGCCGCGCAGCCCGAGATCTCGTCGATCGTCTCGGCGCGCGTGGACTTGGTGGAGAGCGCGGCGAGAAACGCGGCGTTCTGCGTGGGGCTCGTCTCGCCGCTCATGATCTCGTGCATGGTGGCGTAGGCCTCGTCGTAGCTGAGGTCCTGCTTCTGGACGATCTTCTCGATGGCTTCCTTGATCATGGTGTCCGCCCTTCCCGCGGTCGAGGGGCCTCTGCCCTCGTGGTTGGCTGGTGGTGTGGGCCGTCCGCCCCGAGTCTGCCCGGCATAGGCGGGCCGTCCCCGTGCGGCGTCTCATGCCGGGGCCGCCCGCGCGCCGTCCTAGCGCCAGGGGACGCTCCCCCGCGCGAGGGCCACGAAGTTCTCGATCATGCGCGCGCCGTCCGGCGTGAGGTGGGACTCCGGGTGAAACTGGAGCCCAAAGATGGGCAGCTCCCGGTGGGCGACGGCCATGACCTCGCCCGTGGCGTCGACCGTGCGCGCCACCACCTTGAGGCACGCGGGCAGCGTGGCGCCGTCCACGGCGAGCGAGTGGTAGCGGCCCACCACGGCCGTCTCCCCCAGCCCCGCGAAAAGCGGGCACGACGGGTCGAGCCCGACCTCGGAGGCCTTGCCGTGCACGAGCTCCGCCGCGTGCGTCACGCGCGCGCCGAGCGCCTCGCAGATGGCCTGGTGCCCGAGACAGACGCCCAGGATGGGCACGCTGCCGGAAAGCTCGCGCACCACGTCCTCGCAGATGCCGGCCGCCGCGGGCCTGCCCGGCCCCGGCGAGAGCACCACGGCCTCGGGTGCGAGGGCGCGCAGGCCGGCCACGCTCACGGCGTCGTTTCTCACCACGCGCACGTCCGGCTCGATGACGCCGATGAGCTGGTAGAGGTTGTGCGAGAAGCTGTCGTAGTTGTCCACGAGCACGATCATGCGAGGCCTCCCTCCGCCTGCCGCAGCGCGTCGACGACGGCGCGGGCCTTGTTCCGACACTCCTCGAACTCTCGCTCGGGCACGCTGTCCGCCACGATCCCCGCGCCCGACTGCACGCAGACCTCGCCCGCGCGCCTGTAGGCGAGCCGGATGCCGATGCAGGTGTCCAGGTTGCCGGAGAGGTCCAG
>CAZCTE010000153.1:0-3962 GCA_964501395.1 uncultured Atopobium sp. | reverse complement strand
GAAACGGGTGCACAACGGGCCAAAACGAAGACCTCGGGAGTGCACAACACGAGCGCTCATGCGTTGTGCACCAGAACCCGGGCGCACAACAACCGGATAGTGACAAGATGGGTGCACAACGGGAGCGCACAACGTGCGGCCGTCGGTTATGCACCTGATACAGGTCGTATCGCGAGTTGTGCCCTAGGGAACTTTGCATACCGTACGGTGGGGGCATAGCTGTGTGCGCGGCATTGAGGGCACAGCCTGCGCATGTCGAGACGTGCGCCCGTGGTAACCCTTGGCGAAGGACGCGGGAGCAGGCACTTCTTTGCCGAGAGATCACGGGAGCTCGGTTTTGGACCGGCCAGGCGATACTATGGCAGGGTCGAAACCGCGCTGATTGAGGGAGCCTCCCATGAACATCGTGTGCCTGGACCTTGAGGGCGTGCTCGTGCCGGAGATCTGGATCGCCTTTGCGGAGGAGAGCGGCATCCCGGAGCTGCGCCGCACCACCCGCGACGAGCCCGACTACGACAAGCTCATGGCGTACCGTCTCTCCATCCTCCGCGAGCACGGCCTGGGGCTCCCGCAGATCCAGGACGTGATCGCGCGCATCGACCCGCTGCCGGGCGCGCGGGAGTTCCTCGATGCGCTGCGTGAGCGCACACAGGTCGTCATTCTGAGCGACACCTTCGAGGAGTTCGCCCGCCCGCTCATGGCCAAGCTCGGCTGGCCCACGCTCATGTGCAACTCGCTTGAGGTCGGCCCCGACGGCGCCATCGTGGGCTACCAGATGCGCTGCGAGAACTCCAAGCTCACCACCGTGCGCGCCCTCCAGTCCTGCGGCTTTGAGACCATCGCCGCGGGCGACTCGTTCAACGACCTGGGCATGATCCGCGCGAGCAAGGCGGGCTTCCTCTTTAGGACCACCCCGTCCATCCGCCAGGACAACCCGGAGTACCCGGCGCTCGAGGGGTTCGACGAGCTGCTTCGCGCCCTTACGGAGGCCCTCTAGCATGGCGACGCTCTACCTGCTCAGACACGGACGGACCGTCTACAACTGCGAGAACCGCGTCCAGGGCCGCTGCGACTCGCCGCTGACCGAGCTCGGCGTCGCCCAGGCGCATGCGGCCGGCGCGTGGCTCGCCGAGCGGGGCGTGCGCTTCGACCGCATCTTCTCGTCGCCGTTGGGGCGCGCCCTTTCCACCGCACAGATCGTGCGCGAGGAGCTCATGGCGGCGAGGCGCACGGGCGGCCACGAGGAAGCAGGAGGGGCAGAGGAGCAGGTAATCCCCGAGGTAGAGGCCGTCGACGGGCTCATGGAGCGCGCCTTCGGGCGCTTTGAGGGCGGCCCTGCGGAGGACGTGCCCTGCGAGCTCTGGGACCCCGGGGAGGCGCTCGTGCCCTACGGGGGCGAGGGGAGCATCGAGCTGCGGGAGCGCATGGTCTCAACCCTTACCGGCCTCATGTGCCAGCCCGGGGTGGAGGAGGCGCTCGCCGTGAGCCACGGCTCGGCCACCCTGCAGTTCAAGCTCGCCTGGGAGGCGCAGGCCCGCTGCCCGCAGGACGTGCACCTGGGCAACTGCTGCGTTCTCGTCTATGAGTTCGATCCCGCATCGCGCGTCTTCGTCAACACGGAGATCGTCAACCAGACGGTGGGGGAGCGGTAGCCCGAGACCATAGCCCGACCCATGGATACGCCCGGCTGCGCGGAAACAGGAGCCGCAGCTCAGGGGCACCAAAAAATCTGCGTAGACATTGTGAAGAAACCCTTGGGAGTGTAGACTGGACAGGCTGCGCTTATGGGGACCCTTGTGTCTCCACCGCAAAAGCGCAGCTCACACAGGACGTGGTCCGCTGGGGAACGGGCAAAGGGTGCCCGGAGGTCCCATGACCACCGAGGGTAAGGAAAGAGTATGGTCAGCACGATCCTTGGCCGCAAGCTTGGGATGACGCAGATCTGGGACGAGAACGACAACGTCGTGCCCGTCACCGTCATCCAGGCTGGCCCCTGCACCGTCTCGCAGGTCAAGACGAAGGCGACCGACGGCTACGACGCCGTTCAGATCGGCTTCGGAGACATCTCCCCCAAGCACGTCAACAAGCCCATGGCCGGGCACTTCGCCAAGGCCGGCGTGGAGCCCATGCGCTACCTGCGCGAGGTCCGCGTCGAGAACGGCGAGGAGCACCACACCGGCGACGTGGTCACCGTTGCCGACTTCGCCGACGTCAAGGCCGTCGACGTCATCGGCACCTCCAAGGGCAAGGGCTTCCAGGGCACCATCAAGCGCTGGAACTTCTCCCGCGGTCCCATGACCCACGGCTCGCGCAACCAGCGCAAGCCCGGCTCCATCGGCCAGTGCGCCTACCCCGCGCGCGTCCGCAAGGGCCTGCACATGTACGGCCACATGGGCGACGAGCGCGTGACGGTCAAGAACCTCAAGCTCGTCCGCATCGACGCCGAGCAGAACCTCATGCTCGTCAAGGGCGCTGTCCCCGGCGGCAAGAACGCTCTCGTCCAGGTCCGCATGGCCTAAGTGCCAGGAAAACTCTTAGGCTAACAAGGAGGACAGAATGTCCAAGTACGCAGTCAAGAACGCCGAGGGGGCTCAGGTCGCTGAGGCCGAGCTCGCCGACGGCGTCTACGGCATCGAGCCGAACATCTCCTGCGTCCACCAGGTGGTGACCTGCCAGGACTCCTGCCTGCGCCAGGGCACCCACTCCGTCAAGAACCGCCACGAGGTCTCCGGCGGCGGCGCCAAGCCCTACCGCCAGAAGGGCACCGGCCGCGCCCGTCAGGGCTCCACGCGCGCGGGCCAGTGGACCGGCGGCGGCGTGATCTTCGGGCCCACCCCCCGCACCCACAACAAGCGCATCAACAACAAGATGGTCAAGCTCGCCATGCGCTCCGTGCTCTCCGGCAAGGTCGCCGACCAGGAGCTCGTGCTCGTGGACTCGCTGAGCTTCGAGAAGCCCTCGACCAAGCAGGCCAAGGCCCTTCTCGCCGCCCTCGGCATCGCCGAGAAGCGCGTGACCGTCGTGGTCCCCGACGACGACGTCAACGCCTACCTCTCCTTCCGCAACCTGGAGAGGGTCCGCGTGATCGGCGTCTCCGAGGCCACCACCCGCAGCCTCATCGACAACGGCGCGCTCGTCATGACCGCCGACATCGCGAAGCAGTTCGGGGAGGTGCTCGCATAATGAACTCCGTCTACAACGTGATCATCCGCCCGATCGTCTCCGAGCGTTCCTTCGACCTCATGGAGCAGGGCAAGTACACCTTCGAGGTGGCCAAGGAGGCCCCCAAGGAGGAGATCGCCGACGCCGTGGAGAAGCTCTTCAACGTGCACGTGGTCAAGGTCAACACCATGAACGTGTCCGGCAAGAAGAAGCGCGTCCGCTACCAGACCCCCGGAACCACGCGCTCCTGGAAGAAGGCCGTCGTGACCCTCGCCCCCGGCGAGACGATCGAGATCTTCGGCAACCAGGCCGCCGAGTAGCAAGGCATCCCGCCCGCGCCTCCCTCGGGAGGCCGGGCTTTCGTGCCGCGCACAATGGATACGCGCGGTACCGTGGTAATCCGGTGTCGCCCGCCAATCCCTGAGCGGGACGGCCAACGGAACAAGAAGGGAAAGAAATGGCAGTCAAGCACCTCAAGCCCACGAGCGCAGGCCGGCGTTTCCAGACGGTCTCGGACTTCTCCGAGATCACCTGCACCACGCCCGAGAAGTCGCTTCTCGAGCCCCTGCCCAAGAAGGCCGGTCGCAACAACAACGGCCGCATCACCACCCGTCACCAGGGTGGCGGCCACAAGCGTCAGTACCGCAAGATTGACTTCAAGCGCCGCAAGGACGACGTCCCGGCCAAGGTCGCCACGATCGAGTACGACCCCAACCGCTCCGCGCGCATCGCGCTGCTCCACTACGTCGACGGCGCCAAGGCCTACATCCTGTGCCCCGAGGGCCTGCACGTGGGCGACA
>CAZCTE010000152.1:0-3968 GCA_964501395.1 uncultured Atopobium sp. | reverse complement strand
CCCGACATCAACCACATGACGCCCGCCGAGACCGTGCCGCTCGTGGTGGAGAGCCTCTCCAGCGGAACGAGCGACGTCATCACCTACTCGATGCTCTCGGTGCCCAAGCTGCTGGAGACCTACCCCAACTTCGTGGAGCTCGAGATGACCGATGCCTTCGAGGACTCGGTCATGCCCGACAACGCCGCCATCGCCAAGGGCCAGGACTCCATCCTCGAGGAGATCAACGAGATCATTGCCACCATCTCCGACGACGAGCGCCAGGAGATGTGGAACGAGTGCATGGATCGCCAGCCCGAGTAGCCGAGGCGTAAAGTAAAGAGTGTTCCCAAGGGAGCGTGCGCCGGCCACTCGTCGGCGCACGCTCGCACGCGTATTCATCGACGGAGGAGAACGACCATGAGCCCTGCCCCAACCACCTCGAAGCCTAGGGGAGGGCGCTGCCGCCTGGTCTCGTTCTTCCTGAGCGACCACCGCTACGTCCTTCTCGGCACGAGCGCCGTGGCGCTTGTTGGCATGCTGCTGTCCAGCTCCTCGCGTCCGACGCTGAGCTTTCTCGCCAAGGCGTACACCGTTGAGTTTGTGATGTACTACGTCCTCGTGGCCTGGCTCGTGCTGAGCGCCGTGGCGCTGGTCTTCAAGCTCACGCACTGGAGGACCTACGACCAGACCTCGCCCTTCACGCGCCCGGCGGCCAAGCGCGCCCTGCGCGTGGGGTCCTACGCGATCTGGGCCATCACGCTCGTGCTCGTGATCGACCGCGTGGTCATGGGCGTGGCCTCGGCGTGGAGCGTGGCCGTGGCCGCCGCCACCTCGGAGAGCCCCTCGCGGCCGGAGGCCATGCTGGAGAGCATGCTCTACATCCTCTACCAAGGGCGCCAGACCTTTGTCACCGGCTTTGTCACCACCGTTGAGCTGGCCGTCTTTGGCACGGTGATCGCCTTCTTCCTGGCGCTGCTCCTCGTCTTCTGCCGCATCCAGTCCGTCGACCGCTCCGACAACGACTTCGTGCGCTTCTGGAAGGTCGTGGGCTCGGGCTTTGCCAAGGTCTACTCCACGGTGGTCCGCGGCACGCCGATGATGGTGCAGGCCATGATCATCTACTACGGCGTGTTCAGCCTCTTCCGCATGACGAGCCTCACCACCACGCAGATCAACGGCATCTGGTCCACCTTCGTGGCGGGCCTCGTCACCATCACGCTCAACTCCACCGCCTACATGATGGAGGTCCTGCGCGGCGGCATCGAGTCGGTGGACAAGGGCCAGACGGAGGCCGCGCGCTCGCTGGGCCTCTCGCAGTGGCAGGCCATGGCCAAGGTGGTGTTCCCGCAGGGCATCAAGAACTCGATCCCGGGCCTCTCCAACGAGCTCGTCATCAACATCAAGGACTCGTCGGTGCTCTCGGTCATTGGCACCTTTGACCTCATGTTTGCCACCACCACGGTCGCCGGCATCTACTATCAGCAGTTCCAGACGGCCCTCATCTGCAGCGTGGTGTACCTCATGCTCACCATGGTGGCCTCGTGGCTGCTCGGCCGCTTTGCCAAGCGCTTTGACGTGAAGGCCCAGCCCGTGGGCAGCTCGTCGGACCAGACCGTCCTGGGGGAGGAGTAAGCATGGCACGCAACGCAACCGCCGCCGACAAGGTCGTGGCCGAGAAGGGCGCGGCCGAGCAGGGCGTGGGCGCGCAGGCCGCCTCGCCGGCCGCCGCAGGGCAGGCCGTCGAGCCCATGATCCGGGTGGAGGGGCTGCGCAAGTCCTTCGGCAGCCTCGAGGTCCTGCGCGACATCAACCTCACGGTCATGCCCGGCCAGGTTGTCACCATCATCGGCCCCTCGGGCTCCGGCAAGTCAACCCTGCTGCGCTGCCTCAACCTGCTCGAGACGCCCGACGCGGGCCACGTGTGGTTCCACGGCTCCGACCTCGCGGCCGACCACGTCAACGTGAACCGCCTGCGCGAGAAGATCGGCATGGTCTTCCAGGGCTTCAACCTCTTCAACAACATGAACGTGCTCGACAACTGCACGCTCGCGCCCGTGACCCTCAAGAAGATGGGCAGGGCCGAGGCCCAGGAGGTGGCCCTGCGCCACCTGGAGAGCGTGGGCCTCGCGGACTTCGCGCACGCCGACGCGGGGCGCCTCTCCGGCGGGCAGAAGCAGCGCGTGGCCATCGCGCGGGCCCTGTGCATGAACCCCGACCTCATGCTCTTCGACGAGCCCACCTCCGCCCTTGACCCCGAGATCGTTGGCGAGGTCCTCGAGGTCATGCGTCGCCTTGCCGCCGAGGGCATGACCATGGTGGTGGTCACGCACGAGATGGCCTTCGCCAAGGGCGTCTCCGACGAGGTCGTCTTCATGGACGGGGGCGTGATTGCCGAGCAGGGCGACCCGCAGAAGCTCTTCACCAACCCCGAGCAGCCGCGTACCCGCGAGTTTCTCGCCCGCTACCTGGAGGGGGTCTCATGAGGGACGGGTTTGTCAAGGTCGCGGCGGTCACGCCGGAGGTGCGCGTTGCGGACGTGGCCTTCAACGCGGACGCCTGCGTGACGGCGGCCCGCGAGGCTGCCGAGAAGGACGGCGCCGTGGTCATCGTGCTGCCCGAGCTCGCGCTCACGGGCTACACCTGCGAGGACCTCTTCTGGCAGGACGCGCTCATACGCGCCGCTGACGCGGGTCTCGCGGACGTTGCCGCCCGTACGGCGGACCTCGACGCGCTCCTGCTCGTGGGCGTGCCGGTGCGCGCGGGCGGCAAGCTCTACAACTGCGCCGCGGCCGTCTCGCACGGGACCGTGCTCGGCCTCGTGCCCAAGACCCACATCCCCACCTACAACGAGTTCTACGAGGGGCGCCACTTCGTCCCCGGCCCCGCCGCCGCGGTGCACGTCTCTGCGGCCGGGCAGGCGGGCGTGCCGCTGGGCACCCGGCTGCTCTTCTCGTGCGCGGAGCTGCCCGAGCTCGTGGTTGCGGCGGAGATCTGCGAGGACCTCTGGGTCCCCGCGCCGCCCTCCGTCGGGCACGCCCAGGCCGGGGCGACGCTGATCTGCAACCTCAGCGCCTCAAACGCCCTCGTGGGCAAGGCGGACTACCGCCGCAGCCTCGTGGGCGGCCAGAGCGCCCGGCTGGTCTGCGGCTACGTCTACGCGAGCGCCGGGACCGGCGAGTCCACGCAGGACCTCGTCTTCTCCGGGCACGACATCGTGGCCGAGAACGGCCGGCTGCTCGCGGAGGGGGCTCCCTTCGGCGAGGGGCGCGCCGTCTCCGAGGTGGACGTCCGCCTGCTCGCGCAGGAGCGCACGCGCATGTCCACCTTTGCCTGCGCCGCCTCCCCGGAGGGGGCGGGCTACGAGAGCGTGACCTTCTCGCTTGGTGCCGCGGCGGCGCGCGAGACCGCGCTCACCCGCTGGGTGGACCCGCACCCCTTTGTGCCCTCCGACCCCGCGCGCCGCGCCGAGCGCTGCGAGGACGTCTTCAACATCCAGGCGCACGGGCTGGCAAAGCGCCTCGCGCACACCCGCTCGGGCCACGCCGTGATCGGCCTTTCCGGCGGGCTCGACTCCACGCTGGCCCTGCTCGTGACCGTGCGCGCCTTCGACCTTCTGGGCCTTGACCGCTCGGGCGTGATCGCCGTGACCATGCCGGGCTTTGGCACCACGGACCGCACCTACCACAACGCCTGCGAGCTCGCGCGCACTGTGGGCGCCCAGCTGCGCGAGATCGGCATCGCGGCCGCCGTGCGCCAGCACTTCGCAGACATTGGGCATGACGAGGATGTCCACGACGTCACCTACGAGAACTCCCAGGCCCGCGAGCGCACGCAGATCCTCATGGACGTGGCCAACCAGGAGGGCGGCCTCGTCATTGGCACCGGCGACCTGTCCGAGCTGGCCCTGGGCTGGGCCACCTACAACGGCGATCACATGTCCATGTACGCCGTCAACGCGAGCGTGCCCAAGACGCTCGTGCGCCACC
>CAZCTE010000151.1:0-4001 GCA_964501395.1 uncultured Atopobium sp. | reverse complement strand
GTGACCTCGTCCTCGGTCAGATCCTTGACGCGGGTGTCCGGGTTGACGCCGGTCTCGGCGCAGATCTTGGTTGCGCGGGTCTGACCGATGCCGTAGATGTAGGTGAGTCCAACCTCGACGCGCTTCTCGCGCGGCAGGTCGACGCCGTTAATACGGGCCAACTTGACGCTCCTTCCCTAGCCCTGGCGCTGCTTGTGGCGCGGGTTCTCGCAGATCACGTATACCTTGCCGTGGCGACGGATAATCTTGCACTTGTCGCACATCTTCTTGACCGAAGGACGTACCTTCATGCGCTTGCCTTTCTGGTAGTGCTGACACGAACCTATCTACTCGCCCAGCCGCTGGCGTGAATATCCAAGGCTGAAGAGGACGCTCCCCTACTTGTACCGGTAGGTGATGCGCCCCCGCGTGAGGTCGTACGGGGAAATCTCCACGACGACCTTGTCACCGGGCAGGATGCGGATGTAGTTCATCCGGATCTTGCCGGAGATGGTGCAGAGAATGGTCTTGCCGTTCTCAAGCTCAACGTTGAACATGGCGTTGGGCAGGGGCTCGACGACCCGGCCCTCAAGCTCGATTGCGTCCTGCTTGCTCAATATCCGCACCTCTCCACTCAACAGCGACAAACTATCTTACCTAAAATCCACAGCTTGACCAAAGCTGCATCATACCAACACACCGGCCGCGACGCGAGGGTCGGGCGTCTGCGGCTCGCCGTCTCGCACGGGCCTCCCGGCTGTCACGCTCTGATGCCGCGTCCGTCACACGGCCCGACGGGCTAGGACTCCTCCCCACCCTGCATCGGACACCACGGGCCCCTCTCGTCCTGCGTGAGAATGACGGGGCCGTCCGTCGTGATGGCAACGGTGTTCTCGTAGTGCGCCGCGGGCAGGCCGTCGCGCGTGACCACGGTCCAGCCGTTGGAGAGGACCTGGCACTCGTAGGTCCCCATGGTGATCATGGGCTCGATGGCTATGACCATGCCCGCCTGGAGCCTCACGCCGCGCCCGCGCTTGCCGTAGTTGCGGACCTCCGGGTCCTCGTGCATCACGCGACCCACGCCGTGGCCCACGTAGTCGCGCACCACGCCATAGCCGTTGGACTCGGCGAGCTCCTGGACGGCGGCGCCGATGTCGCCGAGGTGCTTGCCGGGGACCGCCTGCTCGATGGCGGCCTTGAGGCAGTCGCGCGTGCACTCGCAGAGCGCCTGGTACTCCCTCGAGGGCGTGCCCACGTAGAAGGTCCAGGCGTTGTCCCCCACCCAGCCCTGGTAGGTGGCACCGGTGTCTATGGAGATGATGTCGCCGTCCTGCAGGACGGTGGAGGTGGAGGGGATGCCGTGGACGACCTGCTCGTTCACCGAGGAGCAGATGCTCGCCGGGAAGCCGCCGTAGCCCTTGAACGTGGGAACGGCGCCGTGGAGGCGGATGAATCCCTCCACCACCTGGTCGATCTCCTTGGTGGAGACGCCGGGGCGCACTAGCGCGCCGGCGCGACGCAGGGCCGCCTTGGAAAGCGACCCTGCGGCCTTCATCTGCTCGATCTCTTCAGGGGACTTGATCTTAATCATTGACTGCGAGGAGCGTCTTGACGTCAGCGTAGACCTCGTCGACGGGACGATCTCCGTCTACCTCCCTGAGAATGCCGTGACCCTTGTAGTACTCGACGAGCGGTGCCGTCTGCGTCTGATAGACGTCGAGGCGGTTCTTGATGGTCTCGGGCTTGTCGTCGTCGCGCTGGTACATCTCGCCGCCGCAGCTCGGGCAGGAGTCCACCCCGGCGGGGGCGGTGTAGCCGCAGGAGCGGCAGGTCCTGCGTGAGCTGAGCCGCTCCACCACGACCTCCGGCTCTACGGAGACGAGAAGCGCGGCATCAAGCGTGCGACCCATGGCGGCGAGCTCGGAGTCGAGCGAGACGGCCTGCGCGGTGTTGCGCGGGAAGCCGTCAAGGATGAACCCCTTCTGGGCGTCGTCGGCCTCGAGGCGCTCCTTCACCAGATCGATGACGAGGGCGTCCGGGACGAGCTTGCCCTCGTCCATGTAGCCCTTGGCCTTCTTTCCGAGCTTAGAGCCATCCTTGATGGCAGCTCGAAGCAGGTCCCCGGTGGAGATGTGAGCGATCCCAAACTCGGCGACGAGCCTCTGAGCCTGGGTGCCCTTGCCCGCGCCGGGCGCGCCGAGAAGAACGATGTTCATCGTGCCGACCGCCTTTCTACGTCTTACAGCCTCGTTACGTCCTTACGCCGTTCGCCTTTCGTACGCCGACGGGCCCCTGCGGAGCTACTTGAAGAACCCGTCGTAGTTGTGCATCTTGAGCTGGCTCTCGATGGCGGAGAGCGTGTCCATGGCAACGCTCACCATGATGAGGATCGAGGTGCCGCCAAACGCCTGGATGAGCGTGTTGCCGGTAAACCAGAAGATGATCGACGGCACCACGGCCAGAACGGCCATGAACAGCGCGCCCGGCAGCGTGATGTGGTCGATGGTGCTCTTGATGTAGGCGGCCGTGGCGGCGCCGGGGCGCACGCCGGGGATGAAGCCGCCCTGCCTGCGAAGCTGGTCAGCCGTCTCGGTGGGGTTGAACACCATAGAGGTGTAGAAGTACGCGAAGACGACGATCAGCAGCACGGTGAGAATCCAGTTGATCCACCCCGAGGAGATGGCGTTGGCCACCGTCTGGACCCAATTGACGTTGGGGAAGAACACGGCGAGCTGCGCAGGCAGGTACAGGAGCGCGGAGGCGAAGATGATGGGCACCACGCCGGCGGTGTTCACCTTAATGGGCAGGTAGGTTGCCTGGCCGCCCATCATCCTGCGACCCACCACGCGCTTGGCGTACTGGATGGGGATGCGCCGCTGGCCGCGCTCCACGAACACGATAATCGGGATGATGGCCACCACCACGAGCAGGGTCACCACGGTGATGACCGCGCTGCCCGCGGAGACCACCGAGGAGATGAGCGAGGTGGGCAGACTGGCCATGATGTTCGCGAAGATGATGAGCGACATGCCGTTGCCCACGCCGCGCTGCGTGATGATCTCGCCGAGCCACATGATGATCATGGCGCCCACCACCATGGTGAAGACCACCAGGATGCTGAGCAGAATCGCGGGCGCCTCGGCATCCTCGAAGGTCACGCCGTAGCTGCTGAAGAGGAACAGGTAGCCGATTGCGTTGATGGTGGCGATGGCAATCGTGAGGTAGCGCGTGTACTGGGTGACCTTGCGCTGGCCGGCCTCGCCCTCCCTCGCAAGCTCACCGAGGGAGGGAATCACGGCCTGCATGAGCTGCAGAATAATCTGCGACGTGACGTAGGGCATGATGCCTAGGCTGAACACGGACATGCGCGAGAGCGCACCGCCCGAGAACAGGTTGAGCACGGCCATGGCACCGCTGGAGGAGAAACCCGACTCATAGGCGCTGAGCATCTCCTGGAACGGGGCCCCCGGAACCGGAAGGTAGGAGCCGATGCGATACAGCAGGAGGATTCCCACCGTCAGCAGCAGCTTGGACCTGAGCTCCGGAATGCGAAACGCATTGGCGATTCCCTTTAGCACGCCAGCTCGACCTTTCCTCCGGCCGCCTCGATCTTAGCCTGTGCGGAGGCGGAGACCTTGTCCACCTTGACGGTGAGCTTCTTGGTGAGCTCGCCGTCGCCGAGGACCTTCACGGGAACATAGTTGTGCTTAATGACGCCCTTGGCAACCAGGCTGTCGGCGTCAACCGTCTCGCCGTCGGCGAACAGCGTCTCGAGGCGGGAGACGTTCACCGGCGCGTACTCGACGCGGTTGTGGTTGATGAAGCCGGGGAGCTTGGGGAGGCGCATGGCGAGCGGCTGCTGGCCGCCCTCAAAGCCCTTGCCCTTGCCGCCGCCGGAGCGGGAGAGCTGACCCTTGGTGCCGCGCCCGGCGGTGGTGCCGTGGCCGGACGAGTTGCCGCGGCCGAGGCGCTTGCGGTTCTTGCGCGAGCCCTCCGCGGGACGCAGATCGTTGAGCTGCATG
>CAZCTE010000150.1:0-4034 GCA_964501395.1 uncultured Atopobium sp. | reverse complement strand
CTGCCCTGGCCCCGCTCGTGCGCGAGCTCTCCGCTGGGCACGACGCCACGCTCGCCGTGGCGCAGTCCGCCCGGCCCCTGGTGCTGGCGGCGCTCTGGGCCGCCGACCCGCGGCCCTGTCTCGTGGTGGTTCCCGGCGAGGAGGCGGCCGACCGCATGGCCCGCGCCCTCGCCGCGTGGCTGGGGCAGGACAGCGTCTCCCGCTACCCCGAACGCCGCGACCGCCCCTGGTCGGACGCGACCCCGGACGACGCCGTCATCGGCGCCCGCTGCCGCGCCGTGGCCCGTCTCGCCGCGGGGGAGCGCTGCGTGGTGGTGGCCTCGGCCCGCGCCCTCCTGCGCCGCGTGCCGACCGCGGGTTCGGGCTACTTCGCCTCGAGCACCTTTGCCGTGGGCGACGAGGTTCCCTTCGAGGAGGTGCCCGCCCTGCTCGTGGGCATGGGCTACGCGGACGCCGGCGCGGCGGACGCCCCCGGCGCCTTCCACGTGCACGGGGACGCCGTGGACGTGTTTCCCGCCCAGGCCACGAGCCCGGTGCGCGTGGAGTTCTTCGGCGACGAGATTGACCGCGTGCGCCGCATGGTGCCCTCCACCGGCCAGACGATCGGCGAGCTGGAGTCCGTGACCGTCTCGCCCTGCCGCGAGATGGCCCTCACGGACGAGACTGTCTCCCGCGCCGAGCGCGTGCTCTTCAAGGCGGCGCAGGAGAGCTCAAAGACAGCGGCCGACCTGGAGCTCATTCGCCAGCGTGCGGCCGACCCGAGCCTCGAGCGCTACCTGCCGCAGCTCTACGGGTCCACGGCCTCCCCCATAGACCACGTGTCAAAGGACGCCCTCGTGGTTCTGGCCGAGCCGCGCGCCCTCTTTGACGACTCCGCCCGCGCCTACGACGAAATCCAGGTGGCCGCCGACGCCGCCGGCGTCCCGCTCGAGGGGCTCTACGCCTCCCCGCGCGAGCTCGACTTTGGCGGCCAGCAGCGCCTGTCCCTCTCGTCCATCCTGCGCGCGGGCACGGGCTCGGCCACGGCCGAGCTCGAGGTCCGCCAGCCGCAGATCGCCGGGGCGGACTCCAAGCTCCTGGGCCGCGTGCGCCAGCTCGTGGCCGACCGCGCCTCGGTGATCTTCGCGGTGCCGGACCGTGCCGCGCGCGAGGCGCTTGAGCTGCGCTTCACCGACGAGTCCATCCCGCTCGTTGAGTCCCTCGGCACCTCCGCCGAGAACAACGACCCGCAGGTGCCGCCCCTGGAGCGCGGGCGCGTGACCTTCACGGACGCGCCCGTCCCGGCCGGCATCGTGATCCCCTCGGCGGGGCTCGCGGTCCTCTCGGTCTCCGACCTTTCGTCCCGCACGGCCAAGTCCCGCCGCCGCGCGCGGCGCGTGGACCCCACGAGCGTGACCTTCCCCTTCAAGCCCGGCGACTACGTGGTCCACGCCACGCACGGCATCGCGCTCTTCTCGCAGATCGTGCGCCAGGAGGTGGCCGGGCGCGAGCGCGACTACTTCCTCCTGGAGTACGCCGGCGGCGACAAGCTCTTCGCGCCCTTCGAGCAGGTGGACCGCATCACGCGCTACGTGGGGCCCGACGCCAGCAGCCCCAGGCTCACCCGGCTCAACACGGCGGACTGGTCCCGCGCCACGGGCAAGGCCCGCCGCTCGGCCAAGAAGCTCGCCTTCGACCTCGTGGACCTCTACACCCGCCGCTCGTCGGTCCCCGGCTACGCCTTCTCCCCGGACACGCCCGCCCAGGAGGAGATGGAGGCGAGCTTCTCCTACGAGCTCACGCCCGACCAGCGCACCGCCATCGCGGACATCAAGGCCGACATGGAGGCGCGCCGGCCCATGGACCGGCTGCTCTGCGGCGACGTGGGCTTTGGCAAGACGGAGGTGGCCCTGCGCGCCGCCTTCAAGTGCTGTCAGGACGCCAAGCAGGTGATGGTGCTCTGCCCCACCACCATCCTGGCCCAGCAGCACTTCGAGACCTTCTTCTCGCGCTTTGCTCCCTTTGACCTCAAGGTATGCGTGCTCAGTCGCTTTGTGACGGCGGCCCAGCAGCGCAGGGCGCTCGAGGGCTTCGCCGACGGCTCGGTGGACGTGCTCATTGGCACGCACCGCCTGCTCTCCGCCGACGTGAACCCCCACGACCTGGGGCTCGTGATCGTCGACGAGGAGCAGCGCTTTGGCGTGCAGCACAAGGAGCAGCTCAAGAACATGCGCGAGCAGGTGGACGTGCTCACGCTCTCCGCCACGCCCATCCCGCGCACCATGCAGATGGCCATGAGCGGGGTGCGCGACATGAGCCTCATCATGACGCCGCCCCCCGGCCGCCTGCCCGTCAAGGTGACGGTGGGGGAGTGGGACCCGGACGTGGTCTCGGCCGCCATTCGCGAGGAGCTGGCGCGCAAGGGGCAGGTCTACTACGTCTCCAACCGCGTGCACACGATCGACGACGCGGTGGAGCGCGTGACGGAGGCCGCGCCCGAGGCCCGCGTGGCCGTGGCGCACGGCAAGATGAGCGCGCGCGAGGTCGAGGACGTGATGCTGCGCTTCCAGGAGCACGAGGTCGACGTGCTGGTGGCCACCACGATCATAGAGAGCGGCATCGATAACCCGCACACCAACACGCTCATCATCGAGGACTCCCAGCGCCTGGGCCTGGCCCAGCTCTACCAGCTCAAGGGCCGCGTGGGGCGCGGGCGCACCCAGGCCTACGCCTACTTCATGTTCCCCGCCGAGCAGCCGCTCACGCCCGAGGCCACCGACCGTCTCACCGCCATCAACGAGTACCAGGACCTGGGCAGCGGCATGAAGATCGCGATGCGCGACCTCGAGATCCGCGGCGCGGGATCGCTCATGGGGGCCGAGCAGCACGGCAACCTCTCCAGCGTGGGCTTTGACCTCTTCACGCAGATGCTCGGCGAGGCCGTGGCCGAGGCGCGCGGCGAGACCCGCGAGGTGGAGCAGCCCGAGGTCACCATCAACCTCCCGGCCGACTTCTTCCTGGCCGAGGAGTACCTGCCGGACGTGGACAAGCGCGTGCTCGTGTACCGTCGCCTGGCCGCGGCGGTGGAGCTGGGGGAGATCGACGCCCTGCAGGAGGAGTGCGAGCGGGACTTTGGCGCGCTGCCGCTGGCCGGGCGCAACCTCTTCGACCGGGCGCGCCTGCGCATCCGCGCGCAGCGGCTGGGCTGCACCTCCGTGAGCCTGGCCAACGGCCGGCTGGTCTACCAGGGGCTCGAGGTCCCGCGCCCCGTGGCGCTCAAGCTCAGGGAGCGCGGCGCCCTCACGTACCCCAAGAGCAAGAAGGTGGCCTACCCCTTCCATCGCAGCGAGGAGGAGGTCATGCCGGCGGCGCTCGGCGTCCTCGAGGAGGTCGGCGGGGACGACGAGGCGGAGGAGTAGGGGGCGGTTCTCGCCGCGCCCGGGCACCCCTCGCGGCGCTCCTCGGGTGCCTGCCGTGCCCGGCCGCAGTTCTCGTTGCGGTCATCCGGGCGCTTCTCGGCAAGGCCGGGCGTATCGAAGACATAACACGTTACGTCCGCGGGCGACTTCGTGCCGCTCGCGCGTCGTCCCAGAAAACTCCCGCTCGCGCCCGGAGGCCCTTCCACATACAATTTCCGGTTGGTGCGCCCGTCGGGGGCGCCCGCGCCTTGCGAGGCGCACTCGTCACGGAGCGAGAAAGAGAGGTAGCCATGAAGGGTTACGCGATGCTCAAGATCGGCGAGTCCGGCTGGATTGAGAAGGACGTCCCGGCCTGCGGGCCCCAGGACGCCATCGTCAGGCCGCTGGCCGTTGCCATCTGCACCTCCGACGTGCACACCCTCTGGGAGGGCGCCATCGGGGACCGTCACAACATGATCTTGGGCCACGAGGCCTGCGGCGAGGTCGTCGAGGTCGGCGAGCTCGTCAAGGACTTCAAGCCTGGCGACAGGGTGCTCGTCCCCGCCATCACGCCGGACTGGAACTCCCTCGAGGCGCAGGCCGGCTACTCCATGCACTCCGGCGGCATGCTGGCCGGCTGGAAGTTCTCCAACTTCA
>CAZCTE010000149.1:0-4036 GCA_964501395.1 uncultured Atopobium sp. | reverse complement strand
CAGTGCGCGAGCGGCGGGGCCGCCAGGACCTCTACGCGACCCTGCACCCCGAGGAGCTCGACCGGCTGCGCGAGGTCGCCAGGATTCAAAGCACCGGCGCCTCCAATAGAATCGAAAACATCTCGACCACGGACCGTCGGCTGCGCGAGCTCATGGACCAGCGCACCGAGCCGCGAAACCGGGACGAGCGCGAGATTCTCGACGCCCTCCCGTCGCTCAGCCAGAGGACGGCGGAGCGGCTGCTCCAGAAGCTCCAGCGCGAGGGCTCCGTCGAGAAGGTCGGCGCCGCGCGGGCGACCCGATATAGAAGGGTTGACGGGCAGTGACGATAACCGCCCTCACAAAAGGGGCGGTTTGGCTACCCTCTCACGCCTTCCACGAGTGTCCGCAGCTCTGACACACGGCAACGGTCGACGTCTTGCCCTTCCTGTTAGGGTGGATGATGCGCCAGATGAGCATGGGAATCGTGAAGGCGAGCCAGAGGATTGGGTGGAGCCACCAGCCTATGAACACCCAGTAGAGGCAGCCATGTCGCCCTCTTGGCTTCCATACTGCCTGAACGCTCACATCAGTGCTTCCACATTCCGGGCAGACCATGACAGTCGCTCCCTTCTCCTTGTGCCTAGCTAAGTTTTGGATTAGATCCCGTCGTAGCAGTCCTGGCATGCGAAGACGGGAACCTCAAGCAGGTTGACATAGAACCCGTCAGCGTCCTCATAGCACCACGCGCACTCGTCGGGACTGCCCAAGGCGTCCTCCAGGCATTCGGCGCACAGGGCCTCCGTGGACCCGGTTACGAGGTAGGTGTACGCGGTTGTATCCTCCTCGGATTCGCAGATGTAACAGGCGCCGGCGCTGCTGCATCCCCCAAGGCTGAGCAAGGTGACGAGACAGGCAGCGGTAACGATGCGTTTTCTCATGAAGCACTCCTCAGACGCGCTTTTCCAACTTGATATCGGAACGTACCAAGTCCGAATCTGAGGCAACACGGTGCTGACGAATGCGAGACAAGCAGAAGTGTGGTACACCGGGCCGGAGTTCAATCTTCGCGTCACGCGACGACCACGCCATTCAGGCCGAATCTCATAACTGTCTAGCACAACATGCATTCCGGCGCATTGTCACAGGACAACACCGGCTCGCGCCGAGAATCTTAAAGTTGCCTCACTTATCTGAGGCAATTCTTGGCGCAGGTGACGATGATGTTTTGTCCTCATTGCGGCACGCAGCTACCAGGCGAAGTGCCCTACTGCCCCTCATGCGGCAAGCCGACGGGCGCAAGGGCCCAGGGAAGCGGGACAAGCACGCCCAAACCGGATACAAGCCGTGCCAAAGAAACTCGGCCCGCCACCCCTCAGCAGCACGTCACTGTCCCCCAACAGCACGTCATGCCCCAAAGCGCCGCGAAGGCTCCCCGGGGAGGAGGCCTCTCGATACGCATAGTCCCCGCTGGCATCTCGGCTCTCGTGTTTCTCTGCGCGGGGCTCTGGCTTGTCTTCAAGGGGCTCGCTAGCTTTGGCTCCCTCGTGAAGCTGCTGTACTACTGCGATGTCTCCGAGGAGATCCTGTCGGTTGCTGCGTATCTCGCAAGCACCGCCCTCGCGGGAGCGTGCGCCGCGTTCGCGGCGGTGGAAACGATTCTCGCGGAGAAGGCTGCGGCAACGCCCTCCTTCAGGCGCTCTGCCCTCGCAAACGCCATCTGCGCGTTCGCGCTCGTTGCCCTTGGAAGCATACTCGCAAACACCCCTCTTGAAACCTGGATAGGCACCACGTTCGGCGACTCGATGAGCTCGGCGCTCTCCGCATCCCTCTCCCTCGTTACCGAGGACCTCGGGTCTGCACTGCTTTCCTTCGGCATCGCGCTCGCGGCGCTGCTCGTCGCGCGATTCGCGCCGCTCGATGCCAGGCACGTCACCAGAGAGCGATAGGGGGCAACACCATGAAACGATGCAAACAATGTGGAAACCCTCTGACCGATGAGGACCGGTTCTGCGGCGTCTGCGGAGAGCCGCAGGAAAGCGGTGTCGTCCAGGAGCAGAAGCCGCCTCAGAGACCCAAGAGGCACCCACGACGTCGTCGCCTCGTGGTTGCAATCGCTGCCATATGTATCCTCGCGATACTGGGTGTTGCGGCGTATCAGCTCGACGTCATTGGCCGCGCACAGACACTATTCTCGGGCTCCGACGACTCTGGCGTTGAGCAGGCGGAGAACACCACGTATGAGGCATCGTCCGAAGACGACTCAAGCGACAACGACACCTTCGTCCTCATGGAGGAGGGCTGCACGAGCCAGCTGGTGACGGACGAGACGAGCGCGCGGGCAGCGCTTGCCGACCTGGCGGACGACCTCGGCATCGAGGACGTTTCGAGCGAGCTCGCGGACTGCACAGAGGGCACCGCGCTCGACATCAACTACTGGCGCTTCAACCAGTATTACGAGGGCCTTCAGGTGCTGGGGCGCAGCGTGGCCGTAGGGGCCGACGAGGACGGCCAGGTGGTGGCCATTACGAGTACCTACTACCCGCTCGATGACGTGTCCACCGAGCCCGAAATTACCGCCGACGAGGCCGAGGAGGCGGCGGAGGCGTATCTCGACGGCGCCACGTGGTCGCTTGCGACGTCGAACGCCGTATACGTTGACGACGCCGAGGGCCCCTGCCTAGTCTGGCTCGTGCCCACCGGCTCGGACGAGGACATCGAGCTCGTCTACGTGAATGCGACAACGGGTGAGGTCGTTGACTCTGAATCTTGCCTCGATACCGTCACGGCCGTGGGAACCGGGACCACCACAGACGGCGAGACGGTCTCGTTCAACATCTGGCAGGACACCGACGGCACGTATTGGCTGATTGACGACGAGCGCAATATCAGCGCCTACGACGAGGACGGCTACACCCTCGAAGTTCGCTTGGTCGTAATGGATGACGATGGTGCCATCTATTATTGGGACCCCTACAACGATAAGTGGTACACCGACGGGGGCGATGAGATTGACGACAGTGACGACAGCAGCGCTCCACAAGAAACCGTCTACTATCAGGGCATCACCTATGCGGCCGCCTATGACAAGAAAAGTAAGAAAGCAGACCTTGACTCTGTTGTCATGGTCTCAAGTGACACAACGGAGTTTGACAACGACGTAGCCGTTTCCGCCTACGTAAACGTTCAGACAATCTATGACTTCTACGCGAACGTGCTTGGACGCACGGGGTTCGATGGCGAAAACGGAACCGTCGACCTCTTTGTCAACGATAGCACGGCAGATAACGCAAGCGCCATGACCGCATACCTGGGATGGGGCTACGCCATGACGCTGAAGGTTGGCAAGAATATCGGCACCACAACCGACGTAATTGCCCATGAGTACTCACACTCTGTAATAAAGTCAATAATCAATTTAAAAACCAAGGGCGAAACGGGGGCCATATCTGAAGGATTGGCAGATTTCATGGGCGAGCTCGCAGAGGACTACGCAGACGACGGACGCCTCAATGGTACCTGCGATTGGATCATAACGGGAATACGCAACCTCGCAGACCCATCGCAAAGCCCGACAGATGAAAGAAACGGCTCTGGGAAGGCTCATCCGAGCGAATATGAGGGCGAGTACTGGGGTGACCCCTCAGCCGACTACGGCAAAGGCTATGTTCACAACAACAGCACCGTCATCTCCCACGCGCTCTACCTCATGTGCACCGACGAGGACGACCCTCTCGGGTCCGCGCTCTCCACGGAGGAGATGGCGCAACTCGTCTACGGCACCCTCTATCTGATCACGGACGACGTCAACTTCTCGCAGTTCCGCGCCTGCATGGAGCTGGCCGGCCGTATCATGGCAAGCGAACGTATGCTCGACAACGACCAGCTCGTGCGCATTGCTGCGGCGTTCGACGCCGTCAATATTGATGCGGCCTGGACGATAAGCTCGGTGAAAAGCGTTGACAACTCACCGGACGAGGCCGCGGGCGCAATAACGGCCGTGCAGGACAAGATTGACATCGTACTCGTGCTCGACACCTCTGACAGCATGAGCGGC